>JAIJEI010000041.1 GCA_022739095.1 Bifidobacterium sp. | reverse complement strand
TATCGGACGGTCACTGGTTCAAGCCCAGTCGCAGGAGCTCACCTGAACGGGTAACTCCGGACGGGATGAAAATTGAATATTCCTGCGTAGCTCAGTTGGCAGAGCATCCGACTGTTAATCGGACGGTCACTGGTTCAAGCCCAGTCGCAGGAGCTATCGAAAGCCTCGGTTCTCCGAGGCTTTTTTATTTTCATCGCATTGGTGACCAGACACGACACCCCTTCATCAACCGGGAAATCCATGGCGAAGACCTCACCACTACTCACATCAGGCAGACAGATCACTGTCAATTCACCGATGAGAGGCGCGGTATTCCCAGCATCAGTTTGGGAATACCGCGCAAATCCTACATCGAGACCTTGGTCAGGGGCATGGCGGAGTCGATTGGGAAGTCGGGGGCGCTGGGGGCCACGCCGGCTTCGACCAGGTTCACGCCGAGCATGGCGACCATGGCACCGTTGTCGGTGCAGAGCTTGATTTGCGGGATGCGGACGTCGACGCCGTAGTTCTCGCCGAATTCGAGCAGTTTGGCGCGCAGCTGCGAGTTGGCGGAGAAGCCGCCGCCCACGATCAGCGTGTTGGAATCGTACTGCCGGCAACCGCGCATGGCCTTACGGGCTAGCACGGTGGCCACGGAATCGGCCAGGGATGCGCACACGTCGTCCACCGGAATCTCATGGCCGGCGGCCTGCTCGCTTTCCACCCAACGGGCCACGGCGGTCTTGACGCCGGAGAAGCTGAAATCATACGGGTGTGCGGCACCGGCCTTGCCTTGTGTCAGGCCCATCGGCACCTTGATGGCATGCGGGTCGCCGTTCTGGCCGTGGCGGTCGATGTGCGGGCCGCCCGGATACGGGAAGCCGAGCAGACGGGCGACTTTGTCGAAGCACTCCCCCGCCGCATCGTCCAGCGTGGTGCCGACCACGTCGATCTTGCGCGGCATGTCTTCCACGTGCAGCAGCGAGGTGTGGCCGCCGGAGACGATCAGGGCCAGCGTGTCCTTGGGGAACGGACCGAATTGCAGCTGAGTGACGGCGATGTGCCCGATCACATGGTTGATGCCGTAAATCGGCTTGTTCGCAGCCCAGGCCAGCGCCTTGGCGCCGGACACGCCCACGGCCAGGCAACCGGCCAGTCCGGGACCGGCGGACACGGCGATGGCGTCCACATCCGCCAACGTCATGTCCGCGTCGGCGAGCGCCTTGGACACGCATGGCACGAAGGCCTCAGCGTGCGCACGGGAGGCGATCTCGGGGATCACGCCGCCGTATCGCGCGTGTTCCTCCATGGATGAGGCCACGACGTTGGAGAGCAGTTCGCGGCCGCGTACGATGGCGGCTGCGGTTTCGTCGCAGGTGGATTCAATGCCCAGTACAACCGGTTCGCTCATCGTGCTTCTCCGTTCTTCTCCGTTTGCTTGCTAGTGATGTCTTTAGTGTCCGCCGATGCCGTCTGCGGGGCGGCAAAGCCCACGACCCTAGGTTTCAGGTCCAAGCTCATGGTGTATGCGTCGATGCCTTCGGGCTGGTAGTAGCGTTTGCGCAATCCCATGCGTTCGAATCCGAACCGTTGATACAGGGCCAGCGCAGGGTCGTTATCCACACGCACTTCGAGCAGCATGCGCGAGGCGCCCTGACGTTTCGCCTCGTCGACCAACGCCTGAAGCAACGCAGCGGCGATGCCTTGCCGCTGGTATGCCTTGCCCACGCCGATGGTCATGAGTTCGGCGTCCTCGCCGTCGTACCAGAAGCCGGCGTAACCGCGGACAACCGTCTGTTCCGCCTCTCCCAGTACATCCAGCAGATACGTGCGGGCCGGTGCGTCCAGTTCCTCTCGCACCATGTTCGCATTCCATGCGCCGCGGCCGAACAGTTCGCCTTCCAACTGTGTGATGGAGCGAACCGCAAGATCACGACTTACGGCAGTGATGTCAACAATCATCGGATCACAACCCACTTCACGCCTTATCGGCACCGGCATGGCCGAGCACGTGCTTCAGCGGATTCGGCACTTCGGCGTCCGGTCGGCGTAGGTACAACGGTTCGACCGGCGTGTCGGGATTACGGTTGGCAGCCAGTTCCGCATCAGTGGCAAAGATAGTGAGACCTTGCTCCCCTTGGTCCAATACGGATTCATCGGTGATGTCGCCAAGCTGCTCGATTGCACCCAGTGCATCCGCATATTTGCGGGCCCCATGACCCACAACGTCCACGACCACATCCACATTGCTGTCTTCTGGCCTAAGTCCGTCGCGGTACGCATGAACGGCATCATTCACGCGCTGCGCGATGGATGCAGGGTAATCGATATCCATGTCGATCAGAGCCGTCGCCACGGTTTCGCCATCGAGATCACCAACGAGCGGGTCCGAGTACAACGCAAAATAGAGTTGCTTGCGGCGTGCGTCGTTTACGGCAAGAGTGAGCACATGGCGTTTATGAGTATCGCCGAGAGTGCCGGCTTTGCCACGGCGAATGAGATTCCATTGCACCTGAGGCTCAAGAACATTATGACCGATAAGCGTCGCTCCCGTTGCGAAAGCCAGTGCCTTGGCCGTAACGATACCGGCACGCAGACCAGTAAAGGGGGCTGGACCGGCACCCACAATGACTGTTGCAATGTCAGATGCTGGGAACCCGGCCTCCTCGACCGCACGCGCGATATTGACCTGCAGTTTCTCCACATGGGTGCGCGAATCGGTCTCCACAATGGGCTCGCGTCCCACAATGCCGACCGTCGAGCCGAATGAGGTGTCAATCACCAACGTGCAACCCATAAATCCTCCTAGTCGTATAGCCTCTAGAGAGTGTACATCGAGGAGTCTATGGGCGCAGGCTTATTGCAGGTCGAACGCGGCCCATCGCTTGCCGACTGGGACGAATGCGATGGTACGAGTGCCGTTGCTGGTGAGTTCGCCGTCTGACCCAGCGGATGCGGCATCTGAGGAATCAAGAGGTCGATCGATATGGATTTCAAGTCGTTCTGGTGCCAAGGCGGTGGCCATTTGTTCGCCCCACTCCATAAGCACCACCGTGTTCTCGCCGGGGTCTTCAAGTTCTTCGTCCAATCCCAGCGATTCCAGCTCGTCCAACAAACGCCCGATGGCGTCCTGCCCCGGCGCATAGGCTGAGCCGCCCAGACGGTAGGCATCCACATGCACCAGATGAGCCGGAGTGCCGTCGGCGAAATGCCCGTCAAGTTCGCGGGCAATGGTGAATGTAGGAGACACGATGGGTTCGGTAATGTCCAGCCCCGCGCCGAAGCCCTGGGCGAATGTGGTTTTGCCGGCACCAAGAGGGCCTGAGAGCAGCAATACATCGCCGCCGTGTACCATTCCGGCCACGCGGCGGCCGAGCTCCTGCATGGCCTCGCTGGTGGGAGCCGCAATAGTGTGTTCGCTCATAAATACCCCTTTATCGATTTTTACCGACCTTTATGACTGATGTCTTCAATGCAGCGTTCCAGCGCATATACCGGGTCGCCGCCGTTCGTTTTGCTTTGCTCATCCGCCCAGGCGAGCATACGGATGCAATGCGCGAGTCCTGCCGAAGTCCAGCCGCCAAGTTGGCGCATCGCATTCTTCAACACCCACGGATTGGTTTTCGCTTCGGCCTGGGAAATCGTGCCGGCCCGGACCGCCGAGGCTTTGGCAATGGTACGGAGCTTCATGGCCAACGCGCCGATCAGCGCGATGGGATCGGTCCCTTGTTCCACAGCTGCACGCATCATGACGATGGCTTCTGCGGTCTTGCCTTCCACGGCTTTGTCTGCCACGGCAAAACCGGTGACCTGCGGATTGGCAGTCAAATACTGGTTGACGCGGTCGAGGCCCATCGGATTGTCGTCAAAGTCGAAACACAGTTGCTCGCACATGGCGGCGAGTTCGCCGGTTTTGCCGCCGAGCACGGATACCAGCTGCTGCGCGGCCATCGGTTCGACTCTACGACCACGTTCCTCGAATTCGCCGAGCACGAAATTGAGTTGGGCATCCGGTTTCTTCAAATCCGGCACGTCCTCTTTGCGAGCGCCGGCTTTCACCAGTTGGTCGATGATCTTGCGCCCTTTGACGCCGCCCTCGTGCTGGCAGATCACCACGCTGGAGCCGTTCGGATCCTTGGCGGCCTGCTTGGTGTACGTCACCAGAGCTTCGGCGAGCTTGTCGTCGACATTCTGCAGGTTGACAAGTTTGACCACGGCAACGTCGGAAAGTAACGATGGGCTGACGGCTTCATCGAAGGCATATTGGTCGGCCGATGTGGCGTCGAGCTCGATGAGTTCGGCGTCGGGTCGCGCCTTCAACGCCTGCGCGCACAGTGCCTTGGTGCGCGCGTCGTTCAAATACGAGTCGCCTCCGGGCACCACGGTTACCGGTGCATTCGCTGCTGTTTTCGCCATGCCCCCATCTCGCCACACAGGTTGGACAATGACCTGCCGGTATAACGGCCCGGCAGCACTCCGCGATTAGGCGTATGCCTCGTCCAGCAGGGCGTCGATATCCGCGAAACGCTTGGGACGGGGACGCCATACCAGGTGACCGGCCGCGATGACCAGTGCCGGGTGTTCCAACGCGCGCAGGTCGTCCAGCGGATTGGCATTCAGCACAAGCAAATCGGCGGATTTGCCGACTTCCAAAGAACCGGTCTCGGCATCGACGCCGAGACCGGCGGCGTTGACGACAGTGGCTGCGGGCCGCCTGCCTCACCGATTTCCTGTGCATCGGTTACGCCGCTGGTCAGTGCGATAAGCGAGCGCCATGGCCTTCGGGAATCGCCATCAGCGGTCCGGATGCCAAGATACGCGGTCCGAGGATTTGGCCTGCATCAATCTGATCGCGTAATGTCACGACTTCATATCCCACATCGCCAAGCGTACGGATCGTCGTAACGCCGGATTCCAGCAATGTTGTGGCGTTGTGTTTTACGGTTGCGGCCATGTACGGCTTGCCCAATGGCGAATGCGCGAATGTGGCGACCATGCGTTGGCCTTTGGGCGTCGCCAGCTTCGGATTGAGCGGCTTGCCTTGGGAGAACAGATGGGTATGCGCATTGATCAGCCCCGGCATCACGATTTTGCCGGTGCCGTCAAGATAGTGATTCGACTGGCTATTGCGATGGTTGCCGCACCGAATACCGCATTGGCTATTCGGCTTGCCGCCGCGTAAAGAGGCGTCTCGTCTCCTCGCACCAGAGACTAAGGCGGACGCGCCAAGCGGAACCGAAGCGCACGCCAGGCATTCCAGCCTCATAACGACGGACATGCTGGAGGCAACGGCTGACGAACACCAGTAGCATGCCGATACCGATTTCCACCGCCACAATCAGCACGGCACCCGCAACGCCGTCTTTCCATGGGATGACGGCCATCGTGCCGCCACCCAGCCACAACGCCACCCGTTCCATCACCAACGTGCCCCATGACGATATCCACGCGAATACGCCGGCCAGCCATGGCGTGCACCATGCGCAGGCCAGTGCCATCAATCCCGCCATCGTGGCCAATCCCACGAACGGTGACACCAGCAGGTTCGCCGGCACGGACAGCAACGGCAATTCCGGTTCCATCAACACCTGAATCGGCAGAGTGAACAATTGCGCGGCCACGGTCATCGCCATCATTTCGGCGATGCTGTGCGGCATCGCTCGCTCAAAGGCATCGGCCAGCCGCCCTGCAAACAGCACGATACCCAGTACGGCGGCCGAAGACAAGGCGAATCCGTAGCTGGCCGACATATCCGGATTCACCGCCAATACACCGATTACCGTCCAGCACAGGGCGCTCAACGCTTGCATACGCCGCCCCATCGCATACGCCAACGCGCCTATCAATCCCATGATGAGCGCACGGGTGACCGAATCACTGGGGAACATCGCCAATGCCAGCAGCACATATACTCCAGAAACCAGCAACGCCGTCAGCCGCCGATCAAGCAGCATCCACATGCATAACCGGCGCACCAATCCCGCCACCAGTACGAAGTGGCCGCCGGATACGGCCATGAGATGCATGATGCCGGACCGGCGGAACTGATTCTCCAACGTTTGCGCATACGTGCTGTTGACCGGCATCGGACCGGTCTCGCCGCCGATATGATCCTAGCCAAGCACACCCATCGTCAATCCCGGCACCAGCACACGCCCCTGATCGGACAATTGTTCGGTCACGGTGAAAAACGCCTCCTGCATATGCGCGATCGCGGCGAGATGCCACGGCGGAGCCCGCACCTGCGCTACCGGCTGTTTTCCTTCCAAGAGCAGCCATAGCGGTATGCGCCCGTACCTCGCTTGCTGCAATACGCCCGTCAGCAGATAGACCGCGCCTCGACGCAACTGCCCACAATACGATTCATCGGCGTATACACGCACGGCGACCGTGGAACGCACGTCCATGCCATTCACAGTGATGCCGCTCAGCCGTATGTCCGTCTGACAATCGTATGTGCGTTGGTCCGAAGCGATCACAGGCGTCGTCACCGTGGCCATGACTTCGTGGTATGAGCTGGATTGGCGAGCTTGCGTGGAGGCAGGATCATGCCAGGCAATGGCGTCCGACGCGATTGCCGTCATACTGCCGATGCACGCCACCGCGACGCATACGGCCAATGTTCCCGTCCACCGGATCCGCAGGCAGAAAGCCACCACAATCATCGCCGCCACAGCGGCACATGACGCCACTGTCATAGGCAAGATTCGCGTGACAGGCCATGCCATGACAATCATGGTGACGTCAACGTCAACTCCGGCATCGGCCTTTGCCTGACCGGTGCCAAGTCCATCAGACATCCACCAGGCGAACAATGCGTGCGCTCCCAGACTCGACGCCCACATCACTATGGCGATCGGCAGCATCCGCCAATCGCGGCTCCCCTGCTCGCGCAGCATCCAATCCCTGCTCATCCGACCGTCACCTGCCCTCGCATGGTCGCCAACGTCTTGGAGCCGATGCCTCTGACATCCAGCAGCTGATCGACCGACGTATATCCGCCAATCGCCGTGCGATGATCGATGATCCGCTGAGCGGTAACCGGCCCAGTACCTTTGATGGATTGCAATTCCTCAGCGGTGGCCGTGTTGAGGTTGATGAGACCATGCGTGGAAGCGCCGGCATCGCTGCCGTCCGTCTTTGTGTGCGGAGATTGCGCGGTATCCGATTCGGGGTTCGCGGTGGCGTCGGAATGCTCCGACTGCTGCGGATCCGTGCGTTTCTCGTCCGTGGTGTTCTGCGATGGCGTCGCCTGATCTCCAGCTGAACCACCTGTAGCCTGCATGGCGGTCGGTTGAGACAGCATGGCCATATTCATCGACTGCTGGACCAGCAATGCCCAGCTGATGCCAAGGGCGACGATCAGCAGCAATATCACGGCCAAGGCATGCCCAATGGTGAACGACAGCCGCGGCTGATCCCGGGTGAGTCTGGCTGATTCGCCGACGGCATCGGCGGAACGCACGCCAATCAGATCCGATAACGCACGTTTGTCACGGGTCGCCTGCCGCAGGCCGCTCTACGCCCTTTGGGGCGAGTGGCCGGCCGGACGAATCCGTGCATGGCCGGGAGGCGGCGGAGGCGTCGTGGGCCGTTCCACTCGCGGTTGGGGCATGGCTTCGCCCTGCCCGCTGAATGCGCGCAAACGGTTGGTGGCATGGTCTGCGCGATGGTTATGAGAAACGCCCATGCATCCACGCTGATGGATTCATGGGCGTTTGTCCAGCTGAAACGGGGTATGTGGTTCTAACTTATGAAGTTATCCACAATTGAGGTGGGCGGTTGACGCTCCCCTCAGTCTCGCTACGCGAGCCAGCTCCCTTCAAAGAGGGGAGCTTAACCCGCAACAAGTCACTCCGCGGGAACGATGGAGACGATCTTGGGGGCCTTGACGATCACCTTGCGCGGCTCCTTGCCGCCAAAACGGTCGGCGACGGCGGCCATCGCCTGTTTCTCGAGATCGGCCGGGTCGATGTCGACCGGCACTTCGAGCTTGGCACGCACCTTGCCCTTGATCTGCACCACGGCGGTCACGGTGTCGTGGCCCACGTAGCGTTCGTCGGCCACCGGCCACGGCTCGGCGGACAGGGATTCGGCGTGACCGAGCTTGCTCCACATCTCCTCGCAGATGTGCGGGGCGATCGGCGCGAGCATCAGAATCAGCGGCTCCACGGCGGCGCGCGGCACGGCCTTCAGACCGGTCAGGTGGTTGTTGAGCACTATGAGCTTGGCGATGGCGGTGTTCGGGCGCATGCCTTCCATTTCCGCGGTCACTTCGGCAATCGTGTTGTTGAGCAGCTTCAGGGTCTTTTCGTCCGGCGTGTCCTCGGTCACATGGACCTGGCCGGTGGTCTCATCGACCACATTGCGCCACAGGCGCTGCAGGAAGCGCATGCCACCGACCACGTTGCGGGTGTTCCACGGGCGAGACTCGTCCAGCGGGCCCATGCTCATTTCGTACAGGCGGAAGGTGTCGGCACCGTAGTTCTCGTACATGTAGTCCGGGGTCACGATGTTCTTGAGGGACTTGCCCATCTTGCCGAACTCACGGTTGGCATGTTCGCCGTTCCAGGTGAAGGTCGGCTCGCCGGAGGCGTCGGCCGGGCCTTCCACGACCTCGTCGGCCGGCACGTACTGACCGCGGTCGTCGGTGTAGGCGTAGGCCTGGATCATGCCCTGGTTGAACAGCTTGTGGAACGGTTCGGCCGAGTCCACGTAGCCGAGGTCGAAGAGCACCTTGTGCCAGAAGCGGGAGTAGAGCAGGTGGAGCACGGCGTGTTCGACGCCGCCGATGTACAGGTCCACACCGCCTTCATCACCCGAGTACTTGTTGTGGTTCGGGCCCATCCAGTAGTCGAACTCGTCCTTCTCCACCATGTGCTTGGTGTCGGTCGGGTCGATGTAACGCATGTAGTACCAGCAGGAGCCGGCCCAGTTCGGCATGGTGTTGGTGTCGCGGTAGTAGGTCTTCTTGCCGTCGCCCAAGTCAAGCTCGACCTTGACCCAGTCCTCGTTGCGGCTCAGCGGTGCCTCCGGGTTGGACTCGGCGTCCATCGGATCGAAAGTGCGCGGTTCATAGTCGGGCACGTCGGGCAGGTTGATCGGCAATGCGGAATCCGGCAGCAGGTGCGGGGTGCCGTCTTCGTCGTAGACAATCGGGAAGGGTTCGCCCCAGTAGCGCTGGCGGGAGAACAGCCAGTCGCGCAGACGGTAGCTTACGGTGCCCTTGCCCACGCCGGCGGATTCGAGCCAGGCGTTGACCTTGGCGATGGCGTCGTCCACGCGCAGGCCGTTAAGGCTCAGCGCGTCGCCCTTGGCTTGCGTTGCCTCGACGGACGAGTTGATCACGATGCCGTCATGGGAGACGAACGGCGCCTTGCCCTCGTAGTTGGCCAAGTCGTCGCCGGATTCCGGCAGAGGCTTGACGGTGTAGATGACCGGCAGACCGAACTTCACGGCGAAGTCGTAATCGCGCTGGTCGCCACCAGGCACGGCCATAATGGCACCGGTGCCGTAGTCCATCAGCACGTAGTCGGCGGTGAACAGCGGGAGCTTCGCGCCGGTGATCGGGTTGGTGGCGTACAGGCCGGTGAACAGACCGGTCTTCTCGCCGGCTTCGTCCACGCGGTCCTTGGCGGTCTTGGCTTCGGCGGCCAGACGGTAGGCTTTCACGGCCTCGACCGGGTTGGCGTAGCCGCCCTTCCAGTCTTCGGGTACATCGGCCGGCCATTCGGCGGGCACGTTCTCCAGCAGGTGATGTTCCGGGGAAACCACGGCGAACGTGGTGCCGAACAGCGTGTCGGGACGGGTGGTGTAGATTTCCATGTCCTTGTCACCGTCGGCAGTGGCCACGGTGAAGTGCACGGAGGCACCATGGGATTCACCGATCCAGTTGCGCTGCATGAGCTTGACCTTCTCAGGCCAGTTGATGCCGTCAAGGTCGGCGATGAGGCGGTGGCCGTACTTGGTGATGCGCATGGACCACTGGCGCAGCTCACGCTGGAAGACCGGGAAGTTGCCACGCTCGGACTTGCCTTCGGCGGTGACCTCCTCGTTGGCCAGCACGGTGCCCAGGCCCGGGCACCAGTTGACCGGGGACTTGGAGATGTAGGCCAGACGGAAGTCGTTCAGGATGTCCTGCTGCTCGGCCTGATCGAGATCGGCCCACTGCTTGCCGTCGGACTCGTGGCCCGGAATGGCCTTTTCGCCGGATTCGAACTTGGCCACGAGCTCGGTAATGGGGCGTGCGGAGCCCTTGGAGCCAGACGGGTTGGTGGCGTCCTCGTCGTACCAGGAATCGTAGATGCGCGAGAAGATCCACTGGGTCCAGCGCACGTAGCCGGGGTCGATGGTGGCGAACGTACGGCGGTTGTCGAAGCTCAGGCCCATACGGTGCAGCTGGCGGCTCATGTTGGCGATGTTCGCCTCGGTGGTCACGCGTGGGTGCTGGCCGGTCTGGACGGCGTACTGTTCGGCAGGCAGGCCGAAGGCGTCGTAACCCATGGCGTGCAGGACGTTCTCGCCCTTCATGCGATGGTAGCGGCTCACCACGTCGGAGGCCAGGTAGCCCAGCGGATGGCCGACGTGCAGGCCCTTGCCGGACGGATAGGGGAACATGTCCATGGCGAAGTAGGCGGTGCGGCCTTCGGCGTTACGGCCCTTGCCGTCCTTCAGATCGCCGTTGACGTTGGCGGCCCAGAAGGTGCCTTGCTCGTCCCAAATCTTCTGCCACTTGTTTTCGATGTCCTGCGCCAGTGCGGCGTTGTAGCGGAAGTTGGGCTCTTCGGTTTGCGTGCTCTTCTCGTTGTCACTCATAAACCAGCAAGGTAGCCTCGCAACTGGACACGTCGTCAATCGTTATTCAGCATCCGAGACGATGGCTTTGGGGTCACCGTTCAGCGAAACCGTGAGCTTTGTTTGGCTTGTGAACGTATCCTTGGCGGCCGTCCAGCTGCCATCCTCAACCATGTCTTCCAATGCTTCCGCGATTTTCTGCGCCAATTGGCTGGTGCCTTGACTCACGGCGATGCCATAACTGACCTCGCCCTTGTCCGCAATCACGTCCATATACTGGGGCCCGTCGGCCGCTTGAAGACCGGAAAGCACCGCCATATCGGAGGCTATGGCATCCGCCGACCCTACTTGCACGGCCGTGACGCACTGCGCATAACTGCTGCGCTCCTGAATCCGGGCCTGCGGGCGGTTGCCGCGGAAGATGCCGACCGTCTCGTCACCTTTCACTGCGCACACCGTACCGTCGCCTACGTCACCCACCGAACCTGCGTCATTGGCGAATCGGCCACGCTCATCCGACCTGACCAGCAAACCGACACTGGTCGTCAGGTATGGTCCGGCAAAATCAACGGTCGCGCTGGACCCATCGGTGATAGGCCAAGAGGCGACGACCATGTCGACCTGTCCATTGTCCAGCATGGAGCGCCGGTTTTCGGGGCGAACCTGTTTGAAGACGATCTGCTTGTTCGCATAGCCGAGTTTGGCGGCCACGTATTTGGCGATGGTGATGTCGAAGCCCTGGTATGTGCCGTCATGCCATGCCCACCGACGGTTCGTCGGCTGCGACCCCAATGGCGATGTTGGGCCCCTCCGGTGCCCCGGAGACGGTGGTGACTTGAATTTGGCCGCAACCGGCCAGACCGGATAATGGCAATATCACGCCAAAGGCCGCGGCGAATCCCGCCATCAGTCGGGAGCGAAATCCGCGCCGCATCGGGCGGCGAGCGCGGAGCATGCTACGGCTGGCGAACGATGACCAGTGGTGCATAACCGTCAAACGCCTTACTTGAACATGCGCGAACGTGTGAGGAACCAGGCGACCACACCGGAGAGCACCATGGAAATCACGATGATGAGCACGAAACCCCACGGCTTGTCGGTGAACGGCATGCCCATCATGCCGCCATCGAAGTTCATGCCGTACATCGAGAAGATCAGGGTCGGGATGGACAGTGTGATGGAGATGATGGTGAAGATGCGCATCACGTTGTTCAGGTTGTTGGACACGATCGAGGCGAAAGCGTCGGTCATGTTCGCAAGAACGCCGCTGTAGATGTTGGCCATCTCGATAGCCTGCTTGTTTTCGGTGATGACATCGTCGAGCAGGTCCTCGTCGTCCGGGTATTGCTTGATGCGTTGCAGGGTGGCGAGCTTCTCCATCACGATTTCATTCGATTTCAGCGATGTGGTGAAATACACCAAAGTCTTGCTCAGCTCCATGAGCATCACGATCTCGCGGTTCTGCATGGAGTGGCGCAGCTTCAGTTCAAGCTTGTCGCTTTCGCGGTCGATGATGCGCAGGTAACGCAGGTACATCGTGGCGTTGCGGTACAGGATCTGCAGGATGAAGCGCGAACGCATGAAGGTGTTGAAGCCTCGGATCGTGCCTTCCATGAATGGGTGGAGCACGGGCGTGTCCTGCATACAGACGGTGATGATGAGGTTTTCGGTGACGATGATCGACAACGGGATGGTCTCGTACCAGTCGCGTCCACCGCGTTCCTCCACGGTGGGAATGTCGACGATGATCATCGTGTAATCGTCTTCGACGTCCACGCGTGAACGTTCCTCGTCATCCAGAGGGGTGCGCAGGTCGGCCAGGTCGATGCCGGTTTGTGATGCGACGGTGGCGAGCTCCACATCAGTGGGTTCGCTCAAACATAACCAGGAGCCGTTTTCCGGTTTCTCGATCTGCTCCACTTGGCCATTGATTGAGCTGAAGATTCTCAGCATGTCATCTCACCCACCTTCCGCGCTTTCCTACTGTTCTATCGCTGTACGGTTCCAAACCGAGATTAGTCTAGACCCACCGTTCGAATTTGCGAGCGGGGTTTCGCATAGCGACCATCACCAGATGATTGGCTGCCAGCTCGGCATGCGCGGTCCTCGCAGGTCCGCCGGCCCGTTCTCCCAATCAGCGCCATCGGCGATGGCGGGAGCCTTGTTGTATTCCTCCAACTCCCACAGCGGCTGTTCAACGGGGGTCCCATTGACGCTGTGACGCACCTTGAGCCGGCACCAGCAGGCGTTGCGCATGCCACCGAGCACGTTCATGCCGTCCGGATCGAGTTCGAGCAGGTTGGAGATGGTGGCGGTAATCCATGAGCCATGGGTGACGAGCATCAGCGTGGTGGGCGTGCTGTCTGAATAGGCGGAGTCGATGACCAGTGCGCGCACGGCATCGGCACCTCGCTGGCCCACGGCGGCACGGCTTTCCACACCATGCTTGGTTTCGCC
>JAIJEI010000245.1 GCA_022739095.1 Bifidobacterium sp. | reverse complement strand
CCAGTGGTCGTATTCGTTGTCGCGGTAGATTTCCTCGAGGGTGTGGCCGGTCTGTTCGGCGGTCAGCTCGCTCATGGTCTTCTTCATGTCCATGATGAGTTCGGCGTTGATGCGCACGTCGGTGGCGGTACCGCCGATGCCGCCGGAAGGCTGGTGCATGAGCACGCGGGCGTGCGAGGTCAGGTAACGCTTGCCCTTGGTACCGGAGCTCAGCAGGAACTGGCCCATGGAAGCGCACATGCCCAGGCCCACGGTCGCCACGTCAGGCTCGATGAGCTGCATGGTGTCGTAGATGGCCATGCCGGCGGTGATGGAGCCGCCCGGCGAGTTGATGTACAGCCAGATGTCCTTCTTCGGGTCTTCGGCGGCCAGCATCAGCAACTGAGCGCAGATGCGGTTGGCCATATCGTCCTTGACCTCTTCACCCATCCAGATGATGCGGTCCTTGAGCAGACGGTTGAAAATCGGGTCGACGGGGCCGGCCGGGACGTCATCGCCCGCCATGACCGGCAAGGTCGCAAAAGTATTGCTCACCTTGATTCTCCTTCTAATTACTCGAACATTGTTTAGACTACCGCCTTGAAGCGACTGAAGGCGGCTTTTCGCGTGCTTTTTGGCGGGTAGCGTAGGGATTTTTCGGGTTATTCCAAGGTGTCGAGGACGTCGTCAATGAGGAGGCGGGTCTGGGAGGCGGCATCGTCGCCCAGACGCGGGAAGCGACGGGCGGCATTGGCGGGGCTGGCACCGGCGGCTCGCGCTACGTTGGACTTGCTGGCACCATGGGCCACGGCTTTTTCCGCGAGCCGATCGACCAGTGAATCGGCGACTTGGCGCATCTGTTCGGCCACCCATAATTGGGCCATATCCGCAGGTAAGTCGTAGTCTTCGGCCACATCGCTGGCGGCCTCCTGAATGGCGGCCCATAGCACCATGAATGGCTTGCGATAGTAGTCGATCTGCTCAGTGAGCGGTTCAGCGGCAAGCGATTCAAGCGCCGCACGGACTTCGGTGTTTTCTGACATAGCTTTCTTTACCTCGGCTCCCCTCTCTGAGGGGAGCCGTCGCCATAGGCGATTGAGGGGAGTTTCGACCGGGACAGATCCCCTCAGAGAGGGGAGCCAGAATATATGTATTTACTTACTTACGACTCAGCAACCACTTTGATATCAACGACGACGTGGCCACGGCCATGCCGACCGGCACAAAGAAGGTAATCGGCGCTTCGGTCAGCTCCATCACCAAGCACATGACCATAAGCGGTGCCTGCTGTGAGGCCGAAAGCAACGAAGCCGCACCGATCAAGGCACACGCGGTTACCGAATCGGTCGGAAACATCAGTATCCATACGAGCCCAAGCATCGCACCCAGCGTGGAACCTAATGCGATGCCGGGCTGCAGCACACCGCCCGACGCACCGGAGCGAATGGTCATCAGCGTCACCAGTGCCTTGGCGACAAAGGTGAGTGCCAGCACACCCAGCAACATCCAGATATTGGACTGGGACAGCGGGAAACCGGCGTTCATCACGGATCCAGAAGAGCCGCTCCCGCCCTGAAGCATGGCCCAGAACGAGGCCATTCCAGAGCCCGCTCCCCCGCCAGAGGCCGAATCGGATACATTACCGCCGCCCGTAAGCAATTTCCAGGGAGAGGCGGCCGATGAAGATGCCGACTGCATGGCACCAGCGGTGTCGGCGGTTTCAGGAATGAACGTGCTGAATCCAAGTTGCGCTGAGGCACGACCGTTGCCCATCACCTGCGGCACGACAATCGCCACCAAACCGGTGATGAGACCAGCCAGCGGCATCTGCCACAGAATGGCCTTGCCGGTCGGCTTGTGCGCTTCCGCCCATTGCGAACCTTTTCGGAACAATGCGCCGCCCACTCCACATGCCGCACCGCAGATCAGAGCGAACAGCATTAACGTTGGCGTGGATTCCGGTTGCATGGCGGTAATGTCGTAGAACAGGTGATGCCCTTTGATCGCAACCGCCACGAATGCGGCAATGGCAGACATGCCCAGTCCAAAGGCAACCTTTTCGAGCGTCACATCTACCAACAGGATTTCGACGGCGAAGAACATGCCGGCCAGTGGCGCGTCATAGACGCCTCCTAGACCGGCACCGGCAGCCACTGCCACCACCATGCGCCGGTCGATGCCGTCAACGCCCTC
>JAIJEI010000244.1 GCA_022739095.1 Bifidobacterium sp. | reverse complement strand
CCGTGGTGCTGGCGTCCGGCCCGCTGACCCCCGAAGGCCAGCTCCCCACCGACACTTCTGCGTGGGTTATTCAGTAGTGCTTTTGCGAGCTTACCCGACGCCAGTCATCCATCTTCTCCGGATGCTGGCGTCGTCCTTTTTCCCGGCTAAGCTGTCTCCATTTCGGGGATGACTGCCCTTTCTTTCCATTCGCGACATGCCAACCCCGAAATACTTAATAATATTCTATATACTTAACAAGAGATGTGAATCTTACAGATTTTCGTTAAGGATTGAGGTCGACATGGATGCCGAGCATTACATTCGCGAGACACTTGGTCTGCCCTGCCAAATCACTTCTTGGGATGGCACTGCCTCACTGCCGCTATTTCTGACCAACGGACGGACATTCAGCAAACTCACCATCGACAACACGAGCATGCTAATCGCGAGCGGAGAGGCTCACCCATTCAGCATCACACGCGTCACCGCCGACGCCAGCAGGCTTGAGCAGCGGACGGATCTGCCCATTGTCTTTCAGTTTCCCCGGCTTTCTGCATACCAGCGAAAAGCCCTGATTCAGAATCACGTTCCTTTCATCGTGCCCGGTACCCAACTGTATATCCCTTCACTGGGCATGGTGTTCACCCAGCGCATCTCCTCACGGCCGCTGGAGAACGCACAGGATATCGAGGTGCGCCCCTTCTCCCCCGCAACACAGCTGGTCTGGCTGTATTTGCTCTACTCCAACGAGAGCAAAGTCCAATCAGATATTGCCCGAGCGCTTCAGTTTACCGAAGCTCAGGTCAGCGTTGCCGTGACGCTGTTAGAACAGCTGGCATTCGTGCACCGCACCAAGCAAGGCCGCAGCAATAGCGTCGAACTACTGACTTCAAGGCAGACCAGCCGACTTGATTTACTGAAATCATCTTGGCATCTCCTGAAGTCACCAATATTCAGCAAATATACCGTCACGAATCGCAATCGCCAGATGATTGCCGACGAGCTGATTCCGGCCGGCGAATTTGCTCTTTCGCGCAGGACGCAACTGGCCACCCCAAAACTGCGAATCTATGCCGTTGAACGTCATTGGCTCAAGCAGCACAACAAGGAACTATGCATTATCGACCCCGCTTTGGAAAAGGTGCCAGATAATGCATATATTCTGGAGCTGTGGAGGTACGATCCCCGCCTACTTGCTCAATATACGCAGGAAGACTACCTTGCCGACCCCATTTCCACGGCCCTGACTCTTGGCGAGATTGCCGACGAACGTATGGAAGACGCCATACAAGAATCCATCCGCAATACTTTCTCAGGAGCGACAATATGACACAAGGCCTGCAGCTCATCAGAACGGCCTTTGCCGGCTACGAAGATTCTTACGTAATCATCGACGGCACCGCTTGTGACATCAGCGTGCTTAACGAGAAATATCTCATTCCTTTCAAGGCGAAAGCATGGTTGGATCTCAACGCCCGAGAACAACATGGCGAGCACGTAGACGGAAAAGATCTCAAGAAGCATAAATATGATGTATTCCGTTTGGCTCAACTACTTGCTCCAGAGGATCGCGTGTCTCTCAACGACGAGGCCTACCATGATCTCGCTGATTTTCTTGGGGAAATATCCCATGAAACGCTTCCGATGAAGCAGCTCGGCATAGGGGGAACACAGCAAGACATCATTGATTTGATAGCCGGCGTATATCAACTGTCTATCCCACCACGCGATGAATCTTCTACCACGATGTCAGCGTAATTTTGTATTCCGCGGAATAAAGCCGTTTTGCGTCACCACGTGGTGGGTAGTTTGCTACGTCGTGGGGATTTTACTACGTGGTGGAGGTTTGACTATATGGTGGGACCATGCGAAAGGCCGCCGCTCCGAATGAATCGGAGCGGCGGCCTTTTGGTATGCACTGGGGACCACCCTCAGGCGCTTACGCGCCAGCGTACTGCAAACACGGACAGCCTGAAGGCTGCGATTGCCGGCTCGCTGTCCGTGCGCACCTCACCCGAGGGGAGCCAAGGAAGAATCACTGAACCTGGGCGCGGGCGATCTTGCCGGTGAAGGAGTTGGCCTCGTCGGCATCCTTGACGCCATCCTTGTTCCAGGAGAACATGGCGCGCAGCTTCGGGCCGACGGTCTCGATGCGCTCGTTGGAGTACTTCTCCTGCAGTTCCTTGAAGTGCGGGGCGCCGGCATCCTG
>JAIJEI010000040.1 GCA_022739095.1 Bifidobacterium sp. | reverse complement strand
AATTTCCCTGACCGGTCAGGTGCGCCCGGTACCGCGTATGGAATATCGCCTTCGCGAGGCCGCGCGCCTTGGCTTTACGACGGCGGTCATTCCTCCTCTACGTAAGCCGGTGTATGTCGAGGGACTTCGGCTGGTGGAGTCCAACACATTGTTCGACGCCTTAGACGCCTTGGGAGTGCGGAAAGGATAGCAACAGTTCACATATCATCCGCCTTCAGCAGTCGCGAACGACACTGTGCCGTCTCCGCGCCATGACGCGGTATGTCATGTCAGCATATCCAGCATGTGCAAACATACGCTGGCCGCGATGCACGCGGCATCCAGCAAATCCTGCTCGTGATCGGATACCGATGCATATGATTCGCCACAACGATTGCTGATTGCTCTGACGGCACAGAACGGAATCCCACATCTGGCACTCACATGAGCGGCAGCGGCATCTTCCATCTCCTCGCAATCGGCATGCACATCGTCCATGATGCGCCTCAACACGTGCGGATCGGTATTGAACTGGTCGCTGGTGGCAATGGTTCCATACACATATCGGTGTTCATCATGCACGCGAGCGTCAGACGCGCCGCCCGTATGCTCGCCGGATTCCGACAGCGACGGCACCCGACTATATCCCATGTTTCGCAATGCACGTTCCGCAACCTTCACCAGATCAGGGTCAGATTGAAAATACGGCATATACGGCGCGCATTCAGCAATGATGGATGTATTCGTTTCCAGATACTCCAGTCGATGCGCTATCACCACGTCGCCAATGCCAAGTCGTGGATTCAATCCGCCGGCGATGCCACTGAATATCAGGGCATCCGGATGGAACTCCATAATGGCCATTTGAGCCGTGGCACCAGCGGCTACTCTGCCCATGCCTCCAACGCACACTACCAGTCTCATATCCCGATAATCACCTGAAACGATATGAATGCCATACCGGTCGGATTGATCGGGGTCTTCAAGCACCTGTACGAAACGCTCCGCTTCTTTCGGCAAAGCGCACTGCACGACGATGGTTTTCACGGTCACACCACTGTATGATGCTGACATATACGGACAACTCGGCTGAATCGACACCGCTGCCACCACCGACACGAATCGCCAATACATTGCCACCGGACTGCCAACCAACTAATAACAGGCTCTAACCAAAGCCCATAATCACCATCGCACGTCACATCGGCACCCGCATTATATTGTGTTTCGTCCGCCTTGGGATTCACTACTGCCTATGCCGCACATTCACGAGCTGCGGATAGTGCATGTTCCGGCAATTTCCATGCGGATATAGCAACACCATGATGATCAGCAGGTCAAGTTCATCATAAGAGAGGAAAGACCAATGTTCACTATGAAAACCGTGCAACGTGCCATGGCGGTAGCTCTGAGCGCCATCTCCCTCACCGCCTTCGCCGCATGCGGCAACACCAATGCCAGCAGTTCCGCAACCAAAACCGACTCGAACAATGTCACGCAGCAGACCATCACACCCGGCACGCTTACCGTAGCCACCGGCAAACCCGCATACACGCCATGGGTGCTTGATGACAAGCCTGAATCCGGCAAAGGCTACGAGTCAGCTATCATCTATGCTCTGGCGGATAAGCTCGGCTTCAAGAAAGATGCCGTCAAATGGACCCGTACCACCTTCGACGCGGCCATTGCTCTAGGCGCCAAAGATTGGGATCTGAATATCCAGCAGTTCTCCATCACCGACGAACGCAAAAAGGCAGTGGACTTCTCCCCCAGCTATTACAACCCGACTCAGGCAGTGGTAGTGCGCAAGGATTCGAAGTTCGCATCCGCCAAATCCGCTTCCGATTTCAAGGATGCAACGGTTGGTGCCATGGTGGGCACCACAAGCTACGACTTCGCCAAGGAAAAGCTCAATTCCAACATTCAGACGTTCAACGATAATGCGGTACTTGTTCAGGCGCTTGATGCCGGCCAAATCGACGCACTGGTGGTAGACACCCCCACCGCCGTGAACATCGTCGAATCGAACCAGGTCAAGAACGCCAAGGTGGTCGGCCAGATTCCTGGTTCCGAAGATCCTCAGGGCATGGGCATCGTGCTGCCCGAAGACTCCAAGCTCACTGCCACAGTCAGTGACGCTCTGAATGATCTGGAGAAGGATGGTACCTTGAAGCAGCTGCAAGATAAGTGGCTTGCTGCATACACTACTGATATTCCAACGCTGAAATAATTTCCTGCCTATATTTGACTTGACGGCCCTGATATTCGAGGGGGCCGTCAAGTCTGTTTTTGAGGAAGATCTGGTGAACGGATGAAGTCCCAATCCCCCGACATACCCATACCAATCAGCTCAGTCGAGCGTGAACGACGACGCTATCGTCACACTCAGGATGTCCAATCAGTCATCATCAGCATCACCAGTACCGTGGTGCTGGTGGTTCTGGTCGCCATAGGGCTAAAGATGTCCCCCGGATGGGCGCGGGTCAAGGAATCCTTCTTCTCCAGCGAGTACTTCATCTCATCATTTCCCGAAGTGCTCAAGGGCTTGTGGCTTAACGTAGAGGTGCTGTTTTTCGCAGTAATCGGCGTAGGCATATTAGGTACTTTGCTGGCCATAATCAGGACCAGCAAGGCCGCGGTCCTGTTTCCGTTGCGTGCGCTTGCTCAGTTCTACACTACGGTTATGCGTGGCATCCCGATGATTGTCGTGCTGTACCTCATAGGATTCGGCATTCCTGGATTAGGCATTTTCGGCCGTATTCCCGCGTCGGTGCTTGGTACCATCGCCGTTATCATGACGTACTCGGCGTATATTGCCGAAGTACTGCGAGCTGGATTCCAAGATGTTCATCCGTCTCAGCGGGCGGCCGCACGTTCGCTGGGTCTTACCTCGGGTCAGACCATTCACATGATCGTCATTCCGCAAGCGTTGCGCAAGGTAGCTCCGGCGCTGATGAACGATTTCATTGCCATGCAGAAAGATGTGGGCCTTATCTCCGTTCTTGGAGCCGTGGATGCGGTGCGTGCCGCACAGATCGAAGTGGCCAGCAGCTACAATTTCACTCCGTATGTGGTAGCCAGCGTGTTATTTATCCTGATGAGTGTGCCGTTCATCCTGCTGAACGACTGGTATTCGAATAGACTGCGGGAACGCGAGCAAAGTGGAGGCACGGTATGAGCAAGACGGTCAACAACAGCCAGTCCGTACTCACTCTGGACGGCGTTCGTAAATTCTTCCATGGCAATGAGGTGCTTCGTGGCATCTCATTCGATATTGCCCCTCATGAGGTCGTCGCATTATTAGGACCATCCGGTTCGGGTAAATCCACGCTGATGAAATGCATTAACCTGTTGGAACAGGTGGATGATGGGCAGATTTGGCTCAATGGCACCGCTATCACTGATCCGCGTGCCGACCAAGATGCAATTCGCGCACGTATCGGCGTAGTGTTTCAGCAGTTCAATCTGTTTCCGCATATGTCGGTGATGCGCAACGTCACCTTGGCAGCGATCAAAGTGCATCATTGAAGTAAGGATCGCGCCGAAACCCGAGCTCTGGAGCTATTGGACCGCATTGGCATGCGAGCCAAGGCCAATGCCTATCCGGATCAACTGTCCGGCGGTCAACAGCAACGTGTGGCCATTGCCCGCGCTCTGATGACCGACCCTGAATTACTGTTGCTGGACGAAATCACCTCGGCACTAGATCCGATGCTCGTGGGCGAAGTACTGAACATGGTCGCCGAACTCAAGGAGCAAGGCACCACGATTCTCATGGCCACGCACGAGATGAGTTTCGCGCATGATGCCGCGGACCGTATTGTCTTGCTCCGTCACGGTGTCATTGCGGAAAACGGCACTCCACGCGAGGTCATGGACGAATCACAAAATCCCGAAACCACAGAGTTCTTCAGCCATTTCAGGCAGTAAGACGCTTGGTCGCTTCGACGTTGCGCTTGAGTTCGTCGACGAGTTGGTCGGGACCATCAAACTTGACCTGCGGGCGTAGGAAACCGACGAATTCAACGCGAACCTTATGGTCGTACAGATCAATCCACTCATCGGTGATGCAGTAGGCCTCCACCACGCGTTCGTTGAGTCCTGTTTTCTCGCTGAAAGTGGGTTTGGTGCCAATGGAAATGGCGGCGGGCCAACGGTTTTCGCCATCTACCAGCCAACCGGCATAGACGCCGTCGACCGGAATGTAGCCTGCAATGTCTGAGCCAAGATTGGCGGTGGGGAATCCGATGGTGCGGCCACGCTCCTCACCGTGCACCACTTCGCCTTCGATAGCGTGTGGGGCACCCAGAATCGCGTTGGCATCCTGAATTCGGCCATGAGCCAGCAGGTAGCGCACATTGGTGGAGCTCCAGGCGCGCATTGCCTTGGCCTGGTTCTTCTTGCTCCATGCGCGGCGTTCGGCTTTGGTGACGTTGGCCAGCGGATCGACGGGCTCTCCCCATTCGCTCGGGGCTTCCGGCTTGAAATCACGCGGAATGCGCACTTCGCCCGGGCCACGGTCATCGACCACGTCAAGCTCGAAAACGCCGGTGGCGGCGGCAAGATTGGCGATATGCTTAACGTCGCCTTCTCGACCCTTGCCCATGGCGGCATCCTGCCCAAGGACCAACGTGCGCATACCCAGCTTGCCGGTGAGTCGGCCAAGGAAGAAAATGTATGATATGGCTGCGAAGGCCAGCGTGTAGTGCACCACCAGCACATGGTCCACGCCGAACTGTTCCATGCGGTGCAGTCGATCATCCACACTGGTCAAGGCTTCGGCATCCACGTTCTGCGCCGCAGGCCCCTCGCCATGGTGCGAGGCGGCCCAGCCATGCACGAATGCGGGACGCGGGTCAAACAGAATCACCACGGAAAAAGCATCATGCTCGTGCGCGAGTTCCACCACGCGCTTGATCACCGCCTGATGGCCCAAGTGCATGCCATCAAATGCGCCCAATGTCACCACGGCCTTCTTATCGTTACTGAACGAGGGCCATTCAATCGAACCTTCGGCGTCAGGGGTCAGGTGCGTGATATCCATCAGTGTGCTGTTCCTTTATCCATGCGATGTTATTCATGCGATATGGGCGTTGTGCGCGCGGCCTGTATCAAGCTGCACTTTTCACCGCGTCCACTTTACGCGAGGGGGAATACGGTGACCGGCTTGGCCTGATGAGCGTTGGCACGCTCGATAATCGCCGCCACATCATGCGTCTGCGGCACAATGGCGGCAGTGGGCTCGCTGATCGCCCGCTCGATACGGCGGCCGAAGCGCAATTCGCTGGCTTCCTCAGGTGTGATGTCAAGCGCCGGCATCGCACCTCGAGCAGCCTGTTCCATGGTGAGGGCATGGTCAAGCAGCCAGTTGCGGCGCTCGTCACCGGCAAGACCTTCAGGAGTGTCCAATACGCACTTGTTGCGCGTGACGGTCTGCCCTTCCCGATTAGTGAACGTCTTCTGATCGGTATGTGCGGTGACGGTATGGGTTCGCGTGTCAAGCATCGCCTCGGAGGCGATAAGTCCGCTGGTATCGTCCGGCAACGCGAATCGGCCGACTCGCGTACGGCGCAAACGGGTCAGGTATCCGCCGACGCCAAGTTCATTGCCGAGGTCACGGGCAAGCGCGCGGATATAGGTGCCCGATGAACAGCTGACCCGCACGTCAACATCAAGTGCGGGAATCGCTCCCGTGTTCGCGTCTTCCCGCAATGGTTCAGCGGCCCGCTCCCCTGCTACGAATCCGCTGCGGATATTCAGCACGGTGAATTCGCTTATGGTGACCGGGCGGGGTTTGAGTTCCACGTCCTTGCCTTCGCGAGCCAAGTCGTAGGCGCGCTGGCCGTTGATTTTGATGGCGGAGAACGTATTGGGGACTTGTTCGATATCGTCAGTGAAGTTGGTGGCGATAGTACGTGTGAGCAGGTCTTGCCATGAGGCAGTTGGTAATGCCGTTGGTTCGCCGCTCTGGCCACCCTCAGTCAGCTGCGCTGACAGCGTTTGCCAGCGGGAGCGGGCTTCATCATCGGCAAGCACCTCACCTTCGGCATCGTCGGTAGTGGTGCGCAGGCCGAGGCGTATGGTGGCCTCGTAGGTTTTGTCATGCGCCACGATGGCGTTGAGCAGTCGCGTGGCGTGGCCGAAGGCGATGACCAGCGTGCCAGTGGCCATGGGGTCAAGGGTGCCGGCGTGACCGACCTTCTTGATGTGCAACGCGCCGCGCACGGCGGCGACGGCGTCGAAACTGGTCACGCCTTGCGGCTTGTCGATGATGAGCAGGCCGCTGGGGGTTGTTTGAGGCATATGTGGCGTTCCCTTGTGTTGCATGCCTTCGGCATGGTCTCTTCCTCCGTCTCAGCTGCGCCGAAACACCTCCCTCGTCAGAGGGAGGTTGGGAGGAACTACTCGTTGTCGGGATTGGATTCCTCGTCGAAGTCGTCGTCAGAGTCGTCTTTGGGCTCGTCGTCATGCTTGTACGGATCGGCGTCGCCGGCGTACTGGGCGGTGGCGCGAGCACGGGCGAGCTCTTCGTCGCGCTTCTTGGCCACGGCGAGAATGTCTTCGATCTCGTGAGCCTCGCCGGGCACTTCATCGAACACGAATTGGAGCTGCGGGGTCAGGCGCAGGCCAGCCTTGTGGCCTACCAGAGAACGCAGGTGGCCCCTGGCCTGATCGAGGGCCTGCTGGGCGCGCTTGCGTTCGCCGTCCTCGTGGCCTTCGTGGCCGAGCTGGGTCCAGTAGACCTTGGCGATCTGCAGATCGTTGGTCACACGGACTTCGGTGACGGTGATGCTGGCGAGTCGCTTGTCATGCAGTTCGCGCTCAATGGAGGAGGCGACGACACGCTGAATCAAGGCCGCAATACGTGCGGCGCGCGGGTTGGTTCCTGCCATAGGAATTTCCTTTTCTAGACTTGAGCCCCTCTGACGAGGGGCTGCCGAACGCAGTGAGGCTGGGGAGAGAAAATCATGGAACTACCATGTCTCTCCCCCAGTCGGCCTGCGGCTGACAGCCCCCTCGTCAGAGGGGGCTTAACAATGGCTACTTGCGCTCGACTTCCTGCATCTCGAAGGTCTCGATGATGTCGCCGAGTTCAATGTCGTTGAAGGTGCCGAGGTTGATACCGGCCTCGTAGCCTTCCTTGACGGACTGAACGTCGTCCTTGAAGCGACGCAGCGAGGAGATCTCGAGGTCGTTGACCGTGGCCACGCCGTTGCGCAGGATACGGCACTTCGTACCACGCTTGACCTCGCCGTCCTGCACCATGACGCCGGCGATGTTGCCGAACTTGGAGGAGCGGAAGATCTCGCGGATCTCGGAGTGAGAGGTGACGACCTCTTCGTATTCCGGCTTGAGCATGCCCTTGAGGGATGCCTCGATGTCTTCGATCGCACGGTAGATGACCGAGTAGTACTTGATCTCCACGCCCTCGCGCTCGGCGAGGTCCGCGACCTGACGGTTCGGACGCACGTTGAAGCCGATGATGACGGCCTTGTCGACCGTGGCCAGGTTGACATCGTTCTGGGTGATTGCACCGACGCCGCGGTGGATGACCTGGATGCCGACCTCGTCGGAAACCTCGATCTTCATCAAGGAATCCTCGAGCGCCTCGACCGAACCGGACGAATCGCCCTTGATGACGATGTTGAGCATGTCGATCTCGGACTCGGCGAACTTCTTCTTGAAGTCCTCGAGGGAGACGACCTTGCGGCGCTTGGCCAGCTGGGCGGCGCGCTCGGTGGCCTGACGCTTCTCGGCAATCTGGCGAGCGGCACGATCATCGGAGGCGACCAGGAAGAGGTCACCGGCGGTAGGCACGGAGGTCAAGCCCAGCACCTGAACAGGCGTGGACGGACCAGCCGCTTCCATCGGTTGACCGTTCTCGTCGAGCATGGCACGCACGCGGCCGTACGAAGTGCCGGCCACGATGGCATCGCCCACGTGGAGCGTACCCTGCTGAACCAGCACGGTGGCCACGGCACCACGACCCTTGTCGAGTCGGGCTTCGACGGTGGCACCACGGGCGTCCATGTCGGGGTTGGCGCGGAGGTCCAGCTCAGCGTCGGCCGTGAGCAGCACGGCTTCGAGCAGCTTGTCGACGTGCAGGTTCTGCTTGGCAGAGATGTCGACGAACATGGTGTCGCCACCATACTCTTCAGGGACCAGGCCGAACTCGGTGAGCTGGCCGCGGACCTTCTCCGGGTTGGCACCGGGCACATCGATCTTGTTAACGGCCACGACGATCGGCACCTTGGCGGCCTGAGCGTGGTTGATGGCCTCAACGGTCTGGGGCATCACACCATCGTCGGCGGCGACCACGAGGATCGCGACGTCGGTGAGCTCGGCACCACGGGCACGCATGGCGGTGAACGCCTCGTGACCAGGAGTATCAAGGAAGGTAATCTTGCGCGGTTCGCCTTCAAGGTTCACGGTGACCTGGTAGGCACCGATGCGCTGGGTGATGCCGCCGGCCTCACGTGCGATGACGTTGGTCTTGCGGATGGTATCCAGCAGTCGGGTCTTACCGTGGTCGACGTGGCCCATGACGGTGACGACCGGCGGACGAGGCTTGAGATCCTCGTCATCCTGCAGTTCTTCCTCGTCAAGGTTGATGTCGAACTGCTGGAGCAGTTCCTTGTCTTCCTCTTCGGCGGAGACGAGCTGGATGTTCCAGCCGATCTCTTCGCCCAGAATCTGGAAGGTCTCCTCATCCAAGGACTGGGTGGCGGTAGCCATCTGACCCAGGTGGAAGAGCACGGTGACCAGCGCGGCCTGATTGACGTTGATCTTCTCCGCCAGATCGGCCAGGGATGCGCCCTGACGCAGACGGATGGTCTGGCCGTTGCCGTTGGGGATGCGAACGCCGCCGATGGTCGGTGCTTTCAGCTCCTCATACTCATGACGCTTTGCCAGACGGTTCTTACGGGCCTTCGAGGACTTACCGCCCTGACGGCCGAATGCACCTGCGGCACCGCCGCGACCGCCACGACCGCCGCCACGTGCGGGACCGTTGCTCGGTGCGCCGCCGCCCTGGAAGTTATTGCCGCCGCCTTGGCCTCCACGGAAGCCGCCGCGTGCGCCGCCGCCCTGACCGGCACCCTGGGAACCGCCGCCCTGCCCCGGACGGTTGTGGCCCCACTGGCCGGGACGCGGACCTCCCTGACCACCTTGGCCCGGACGACCGCCACGGAAGCCGCGGCCCTGCCCCTGGCCTTGGCCGGGACGGCCCGGACGACCGCTATCGGCAGTCGGACGAGCCATCGGATGCGGACGCGGGATGTCACCCGGCGTCGGGGTGTGCATGCCCTGCTTGCGGGAGAACGGGTTGTTGCCCGGGCGCGGTCCCTGAGCGTGCGGGCGCGGGATGGCGTTGGACGCGCCATTGCCGTTGCCGCCGTTCGCGCCGGCGCCACCCTGGGCGTGCGGACGCGGGGTCGGCGCATTGCCGCCGCGAGAGTTCTGGTGCTGACCCGGCTGGCCATTGCTTGGACGGCCCTGGTTGTTACGACGATCGTTGTTACGGCGATCGTTCGGGCGACCCTGACGACCGTTCTCACGGCCTTCGCGATTATCGCGACCATTCTCACGGTTATCGTGCTGACCGTGGCGGCCGGGGGTCGGCATACCGGGGCGTGCGCCGTCCTGCGGACGCGGTGTCGGTGCACCCGGAGTCGGAGCCTGCGGATGTGCCGAGGCGGGCGATGCCTGACGTGCGGGAGCGGCCGGAGTCGGTGCGGAAGATGAAGCGGAAGCCGGGGCCGAAGGTGCGGCCGGGCGGCGCTGCTGCACGGGCTTGGCAGCAGGCTTTTGTGCGGAAGATGCGGGCTTGGAATCGCCCTTGGCATTGTCCTTGGCGAACTCTGCCTTCAGACGCCGGGCTACCGGCGGTTCGATCGTAGAAGAAGCGGACTTGACGAATTCTCCCATGTCCTTAAGCTTCTCAAGCACGGTTTTGCTATCGACGTTCAAAACCTTAGCCAGTTCGTATACGCGTGGTTTCGCCACTAATTACTCCTATTCTGTGACCACGCGTGCATGGGCGTGGTCAGTTGGTGATGACGGCAAGCCTACCCTGTCTCATCGTGCGACCATGATCGTGTTACCTCGTCTCTGGTGTGGGCGATTTCGCGCACACTGCACCTGCCCACATACGCCAATCAAGCATACTCATAGCGCTGGATAGCGTAGATGCAGCGAGCCGCGCCATTGCTGACGCGGCTCGTATCAGGGAATAATGCGGCCTGAAGATCATTCGTCTTCGGGCCCGGCGGCCTATTCGGCTTGCGGAGCGGCGGCCTCGGCCGCAGCTTGGGCGGCCTTTTCGTCGGCGACCTTCTTGGCGTGGGCCTCGGCGGATTCGATGCCGATCTTCCAGCCGGTCAGCTTGGCGGCAAGTCGCGCGTTCTGGCCTTCCTTGCCGATGGCCAGGGACAGCTGGTCATCATGGATGAAGGCGATGGCGGTCTTGTTCTTCTCGCTGATCACCTGCACGCCGGTGGCCACAGCCGGGGACAGCGCGGCGGCCACGAACTTGGCCGGATCGTCGGAGTAGTCGACGATGTCGATCTTCTCCGGACCGAGGTTCTCCATGACGGCACGCACGCGGGCACCGCCGGGGCCGATCAGCGCGCCCTTCGGGTTCACGCCATCGGTGTTGGCCTTGACCGCGATTTTGGTGCGGGCGCCGGCCTCACGAGCGATGGCCATGATGGACACGGCACCGGAGACCAGTTCCGGCACTTCGCGCTCAAACAGCTTGCGGACCAGCTCCGGGTGGGAGCGGGACACCACGATCTCCGGGCCCTTGATGCCACGGGCCACGTTCACCACGTACACGCGGATGCGTTCGCCGTGGCGGTAACGTTCGCCGGGCACCTGCTCGCGGCGAGGCAGAATGGCCTCGACATCGCCCATCGCGACATGCACGTTGGAGGGGTCGGAAGCATCCTGCTGGATGATGCCGGTGATGAGCTTGCCCTTCTGGCCGGAGAACGCGCCGAATACCTTCTCGTCTTCGGCGCGGCGGAACAGCTGGGTGATGACCTGGCGTGCGGTGGCTGCGGCCAGGCGGCCGAAGTCGCGCGGGGTGTCATCGTATTCCTCGCCCAGCTTGGGAGCGGGGTGCGGGTTGTCCTCGGTGGGTTCGACCGGGATTTCGTCGGCGGCCCAGACGGTGAAGTTACCGGAACGTTCGTCAAGCTCCACGCGCGCGTGCTTGGCGGCGTGCGGGGTCTTGAGGTAGGCGAGGCGCAGGGCCTCTGCCAGCGCATCATCCAGGGTCTCGGGGTCGATTCCTTGCTCGGCGGCGAGCTTGTGTATTCCTGTCAGGTCCAGTTCCATCGATCCGTACCTCCTATGAAGTTATGTGGCGCATGGCCTATGAGTGGTCACAGTTAGCTATTAGTGTAGGTTTCCATGCAGACACGCTTCTCTTCAGGACGGTTTACCCGGCGCTTGGCATCCGCACTATGCGCGAGCGCGATGCTGTGTTCGCTTTCAGCGTGTTCGATGCCGCGACTGGCCGGACGGGCCGAGGCGGAAGCTCAAATGAGCCCTTGCGAGAAAGCGATGACGTTGGCGGACTACGCCACCCATCCGGTTGAAGGCACGCCGTTATTAGAGCAGTATGCCACCGGTCTGGCCGCTCCCCTGGCTTGGATTGACGTTGCCGGGTATTGTTCGGGTCGTTTTGCCGAGGGAACGTTACATGACGCGCAGACCAAGCAATGGCTGGCTTTTCTGGCCGATAAATTCGGGCAGTCCGCGCCTGAGGTGACGCCGGCGCGTCTCGATGGCGTCACGTCCGCCAACGTTGACCGATCGGTATTGGATGCGATGGCCGTGGCCGAGGATCGCGCCGGATTCGCTATCGAGGTCTTGGCCGCACGAGGACAGACCGCTGGGGCTACGTTGGCGTTGAGCGATATGCATAAGACCGCCGGGCAGCAGTTAATGGCGCTGGCGAACGGCAATTTTGATGATTCCGGCGCACAGTCCAGTTCTTCCGGCCAGAGCGACCCCCGCCAAAAGGTCTATGCCATCGACCAACTACTGGCCAACCCCACCACCATCGCCGACAAGGCAAGTGGCCAAACCGTACCGACCGCCGCCGCCATCGAAATGGACTGCGCCCGCGCGCAGATCAAGGCCGTGACCGAATCGAAATCTTCTACCGAGAGCGATACGCTGCTCATCCTCGCCGCACTGGCCGCCAAGCACGCCTACACCGCGTTCCAACTTGGCTACCCAGCGACTGACGCCACATTGTTCGAGTAGACATACTGCGGCATATGTCTTTTCCCGCAGTGGCGTATAAGACGATCCGCACAAGACAAGAATCTGTAGTTTTCACTCATCTGTAGCCGTCGAATATGTCGTCGTACGATTATCGCAATACGCACTACCACATTTTTCCATCGTATTATGTGTTTGCCTCTCACATTTTTCGGGGGAAAAATATGAGAGATGGTCGGTGAAAGCCACACGTCCGACAGCCACAGGTGACGAGCGGTCATGCATCTTCGCCTTGTGGGACAGCAGAGAAGTTTGGCCATTTTTCGCGTGCCATCCCACAAAAACGTGGGACAGCAGGGGCATCAATCGTTTGCCGTCTGCGGCATCCCACACCGTCGGCCTTCAAAACCGCAGAATTACGCCAATCCCCATTACCAGCCACAATCGTCCACGGGAAACACTGTGGGACAGCGGGCAAAAAACGCCAAAATCCACGTGGCGTCCCCCGCACCTGGTGAAGCTCACACCCTGAAAAGCACTACAGACACAATATGCGGAGTCGCAACCCTCTATCTTCTGCGACTAATCGAGGTGCGTGCTCACCGTAGCATGCTGCGGCACACGCCGTCCACAAAGCCAATGCGGATTGTCAGTGAGCAAGTCGAGTTGAGGCACGTTCCACCAACGTGAAATCGGTGGTGTATGTACGGGCCGGGCCTGAGTATCCTTCGATGCGGTCGATCAGCATGTCAACGGCATGCTTGGCATAATCGTCGATATGAGGGTCGATGGTGGTCAGCGCCGGCACCGAGTACTCGGCTTCCGGCACGTTATCGAAGCCGACAACTTGTACATCGTCAGGTACACGCAAACCACGTCGTTGATTGCGGGTTTAATCTCAAAAAAGGGAGGACGGCAGACCAGCCATCCTCCCCGCAACAACATTATGGGCGGTTGTCAGTCGGCGTCGGTGGTGACCTTGAAGCCGTTGTCTTCCGCGTATGCCTTGAGCTTCTGCTGCGCCTTGGCCATGGCGCCTACCAGATCGCCGTTCTC
>JAIJEI010000243.1 GCA_022739095.1 Bifidobacterium sp. | reverse complement strand
CGTGGCGGTGCGGTAGGGCACGCCGTCGAGCATCATTGGCAGGGCGATGTTTTCGACGGCCGGAAGTTCGGGCAGCAGTTGGCCGGATTGGAAGACGAAGCCGAAGGCGTTGCGGCGCAGTTTGGTGCGCTCGGCGTCGCTCATGCGGCTCAGGTCAGTGCCACGGAAGACGACCGTGCCGGCAGTCGGCTTGATAATGCCGGCCAACGCATGAAGCAGCGTGGATTTGCCGGAACCGGACGGGCCCATCACGGCTACCGTCTCGCCATCGCCCAGCACAAAGTTCACGTGGTTCAGGGCAAGCGTGTGCATGGTCGGCATGGCGAAGCCGGGCTGGGCTGGCTGGGATGGCTGGCCGGCCTGAATGGCACCCGGTCTGGCCGTAGCGGGATTCGCCGACGCATAACCGGCTCCCGTGCCGGCTGTCACCACGCCGGTGACGCCGTGCCCGGCCTGTGCGCGGGCCATGCTGGCGGTGTAGTCCATGACCAGGTCGTGGGCCTCGATGACCGGGGCCCACTGCTGGGTGTGCGGGGCCGTCTGCTGGAACTGTTGGGGTTGCTGAGACTGAGCCACTGCTCCCGACGCCGTCTGAGTCTGCTGCAATTGCGATGCTGCTGTATTCATACTCCCGAGCGTACGGAGCGAACGCCCAGCCGACCATCGGGCTGCGGTATGAACCTTTCTGGATTACCGGCCCGCGCCTCATCCGCAAGGATTAGAGATACGCAGTCGACGCGACAATACATTTTTATGTACCTGCATCTATGTAATAACATGTGCATTCAAACTCGCATTTGCATAAAGAAATGGTGTCAGTATGCTGGCTGGTTTCTACACACTGAGCGCATTATTGAGCGGCAGCCAACTCGTCCAGGCGGGCGGCGAAGCGGGGCCAGTCGGTTTTCATGGCGGTGAGGAGCTTGCGGTTGGGCACGTCGTCAATCGGGACCCAGCAAATCTCCATGCTTTCGTCGTCGTTGGCCTTGGGCTCGACGGTGTGGCCGGGCTTTTCGAAGGCAAACACGGTGGTGTAGGCCCACGGGCCGTGGTCCTCGCGGTAGGAGCCGACCACCTCGATGTCTTCGGGGGTGATGTTGGCTTCCTCGTAGCTTTCGCGCAGCGCGCCCTCGATGGGCGATTCGCCGTCCGCGGTGGCACCGCCGGGGATACCCCACGTGCCGCCTTCGGCGCTCCACGCGGCGCGATGTTGCATGACAACGTGGGTCACCTGGCCGTTCGCCGGGTCGCGGCGGGCCAGCAGAATACCGGAAGCACCGTTGGCGCCCCAATGCTTGCGGCCGCAGGCGCAGTTCACCCAGCCATCGCCGGGCTGATGCACGTTTTCGACCGGCGGCAGAATGCCAGCGTGCTGGTTGCCCGAGGCCTTGCTTTCCGGTTCCAGTTCGCCTCGGCCGACATTCCACAGGTCGGTCCACGTGATGCCCAGTTCACCGGCCAGATGCCGGGCCAACGGCAGGCTGAGGCCGATGATGCCGTGCGGATCGCCCTCGATGCTGTCGATGAACGCGCCGCCGAAACCTTCCAACGTGAACGATCCGGTGACTTCCAGCGGCTCGCCGGTGGCAATGTACCGTTCGATGTCGGCATCGGTGAATTCGCCGAAATGGACTTTGGCGTGGCTTGCGCCGCGCGCGGTACGTCCGGTCGCGAAATCGATCAGGCAGTGGCCGGTCCAGAGTTCACCGGTCGCGCCGCTCATGCGCTTCAGTCGTTCGCGAGCCACGGCCTCGCTGTGCGGCTTGCCGTAGCATTCGCCGTCTAGCAGGAACATTGAATCACAGCCAAGAATCAGCGGGCCTACCGTTGCCTCGGTCAGTCCCGGCTGTCCGGCAATAGCGGTGGCGATGGATTCGGTGACGGTCGGCATGTCGATGCCGGAGAAGTCGCGCGTGGTGGCGACTTCCGCCTTGGAATAGTCGATGGACTGGCCAGCGGCGGCTTCGCGTTCCGAATCCTTGATTTCCTGGGCCTTGAGCGGGTAGGCGATGACGCGATCGCCGGTTGCGGCGGCGGCAGTATTGGCCACATCACGATACGCACGATGAACGGCCTCGGCCTTGGCCGCGGCCAGAATCATCACGCGCTGCTTGATGCTCAGATCGTCGACGGTGACGCCTTCTTCACGGGCGGCCGCTTCCAGCGCAGCAGGCTCATCCACGTGCGAGACG
>JAIJEI010000242.1 GCA_022739095.1 Bifidobacterium sp. | reverse complement strand
CCTTCGGTGTCTCCTCTGCGGACAAGCGCGGCCAGATGTGGCTGTTCTCCTCCAAGGACATGGTCCGCTGGGAATACGAGCGCGTGCTCTTCCAGCACCCGGATCCGGATGTGTTCATGCTCGAATGCCCCGACTCCTTCCCCATCAAAGACAAGGACGGCAACGAGAAGTGGGTCATTGGCTTCTCCGCCATGGGTTCCAAGCCCAGCGGCTTCATGAACCGCAACGTCAACAACGCCGGCTACATGATCGGCACGTGGGAGCCGGGCGGCGAATTCAAGCCGGAAACCGAGTTCCGCCTGTGGGATTGCGGCCACAACTACTACGCCCCGCAGTCCTTCAACGTGGACAGCCGTCAGATCGTCTACGGCTGGATGAGCCCGTTCGTGCAGCCGATCCCCATGGAGGATGACGGCTGGTGCGGCCAGCTCACCCTGCCGCGCGAAATCACCCTTGGCGATGACGGCGACGTGGTCACCGCGCCGGTCGCCGAAATGGAAGGCCTGCGCGAGGATACGCTCGACCATGGTTCGATCACGCTCGACATGGATGGCGAGCAGATCATCGCCGATGACGCCGAGGCCGTGGAAATCGAAATGACCATCGACTTGGCCGCTTCCACTGCCGAGCGTGCCGGCCTGAAGATTCACGCCACTGAGGACGGTGCCTACACCTACGTGGCATACGACGACCAGATCGGCCGCGTGGTGGTGGATCGCTAGGCCATGGCCAACGGCGATCGCGGCTACCGCGCCGCCCCGCTGACCGACGCCGAACTGGCCTCCGGCAAGCTGGACCTACGCGTGTTCGTGGATCGCGGCTCCGTGGAGGTCTACGTCAACGGTGGTCACCAAGTACTGAGCTCCTACTCCTACGCCTCCGAAGGCCCGCGCGCCATCACGCTCGTCGCCGAGTCCGGTAGTCTCAAGGTGGATTCCCTGAAGCTCCACCACATGAAGTCCATCGGACTGGAGTAGCCCTCTCACCTCCCTCATCAGAGGGAGGTTTTTTGTGCGCCCCTGTCGTTCGCTTTCGCTTATACTGATGGACGGCATATAACACAATCCATCACACGGCCGGCAGGCGCGCAGGCTCCTCACCTTACTGTTCCACGCCCCGGCCGCAAGCGCCACCAGCAAACCGGACTGGCGCGGAAAGCAAGGTGACACCCCATGTCCATCGCCAAGCGTCTCAAGCGTCGCATGCCCACCGTCATCGCCGTCATCGTATTGCTGGCAGTCTGGGAAGCGTGGGTAGATCTAGGACATGTCTCCCCAACGATGATCTCCGCACCAAGCGAGATTTTCGCCGCCACCATCGAAACATGGAACACGCTTGGCCCGGCCGCGGCGATCACCGGCTATGAGGGCGTGGTCGGCTTCCTGTTCGCCGTGTTCTTCGGCATTATGATCGGCATTGCACTGTACTGCTCTCACACGTTCAACGCGGCGTTCTATCCACTGCTTGCTGCCGCACAAACCATGCCGCTGATTTCCATCGCCCCCTTGTTCCTGATTTGGTTCGGCTTTGAGATTTCCGGCAAAATCGTAATCGTGGCGGTATTCGGCCTCTTCCCCATCGCCGTGCAAACTGTGCGCGGACTAGAAGCGGTACCCCAGTTCTATTCCGACGTCGCATTGACCTGCGGCGCGACCCCGGTCTGGACGCTCTGGCACGTGAAGCTGCGCGTTGCCGCACGTCAGATCTATGGCGGTATCCGCGTATCTGCCGCATACATCTTCGCCACGGCATCCACCGCTGAATACCTTGGCGCGCGCAAGGGCCTCGGCATCTGGTTGCAGGCTGCCTACAATTCATTCCGCACGCCGCTGATCTTCTCCGCCACCATCGTCATTATCCTGATGACATGCGTACTGATGCTGGCGGTAAACGCCAGCGAGCGCATCCTGCTCGGCCCGGCCGGCGACGACGAAGACCCCGACGCGGACCAGTAGTTCTTTTTTACCGTCAAAGGCACGAGCCGGCAGCCAGGACCGGCTGAACAAGGCGGCTTCTCATGAGGTCTCCAACCCTGTCTCTATAATGGAACAGCTTTACCAGCGTGTGGCAAACCGGCTTTCCCGAGCTTTCACAGGGAATGTCGGGGGCGCTGGTCGAACGGAAATCAAGGCCCTCCATATCGTTTTCTGCCGACTTCCGTTCGAAGCAATCCCAGAGAACGATAGAGAGAC
>JAIJEI010000241.1 GCA_022739095.1 Bifidobacterium sp. | reverse complement strand
TAGCGCAGCTGGTAGCGCATCTCCATGGCATGGAGAGGGTCGGGGGTTCGAATCCCCCTAGCTCCACAATCAAGGCCGGTGCTTCACGCACCGGCCTTTCGTTTTCCGGCCTATCGGACGACTTTTGCGCAACATTCCCGGGAATGCGTCGCTAGGAAGCACCCTGCGTACGCCGATTGGCGCGACACTGCCGAGAATCAACACCAATCACCACTACAATGAAGGGTGGTCCTTACTATGTTGATCATCAAAGGAGACAAAAACATCGTGACCGTCACCCGTGTATATATCGCCAGCCCTGAAGGCGCCAATGGCCGCAACGTCGTCGCTTACGGCGTGCTCAACGCATTGACTTCCAAGTACAAGACCATGGTGTTCCGTCCGGCCGTGTCGAACCATGACGAATTCACCCCCATCCTGCTCGCCGCCTCCAATGCGGGGCTCGGCGTGTCCCTGTCCACCGGACTCGACGTGCACAAGGTGCGCGCCGACAAGGACACCGCCCGCGGAGACATCGTCGGCGAGTTCAACTACGCCATGGAGGTCTCCCGCGCGAACGCCGCCCTGATCGTCGGCACCGACAAATCCCACGTCAACGACCCGACCACCTACGAGTTCAACGCGAACGTCGCCGCCGATCTGAAGGCCGGAGTGTTCCTGGCCGTGTGCACCATGGACCGATGGCCGCACGAGCTCGACGAAACCGTGCAACAGTCCATCGAAGGCATGCGCGCTGCGGGCAACACGGTGCTCGGCATCTTCGTGACCGGCTGCGAGCCACGTCACGCCTTCTCCGTCAAAGAGACCCTCGCCAAGTACGGCCTGCCGGTCTGGACCCTGCCGCAGGTGCCCTTCACCGACGAATCCACCAAGGATCTGGCCCTTGAGACCTTCCGCAAGCACGCTCCCATCGACGAGATACTCGCCGCGCTCGACGTGGACGTCACCGCGCCGATCACGCCGTACGCCTTCCAATTCGACCTGCTCGGCAAAGCCAAGAGCAACAAGAAGACCATCGTGCTGCCCGAAGGCGAGGAGGACCGCATCATCAAGGCGGCCGATTACCTGCTCGAACGTGAGACCGTGAACCTCATCATCGTGGGCAACAAGGACGCCATCCTGGCCCGCGGAAGGGAGCTGGGGCTGAACAGTCTGGAGCGCGCCCGATTCCAAGCCATGGACGACGAGAACGTGTTGAAGCCCATGGTGGCCAAGCTGTGCGAGTTGCGTGCCAAGAAGGGCATGACCGAGGAGCAGGCCCGCAAGCAGCTGGCCGACGCCAGTTACTTCGGCACCATGCTCGTGGTGCTCGGCTACGCCGACGGCCTGGTCTCCGGCTCCGTGAACTCCACTGCCAACACCGTGCGCCCGGCCCTGCAGGTCATCAAGACCAAGCCCGGCCAGAAGCTGGTCTCCGGCGCGTTCCTCATGTGTTTCAAGGACCATGTGGCTGTGTTCGCCGATTGCGCCATCAACCTCAACCCGGACGCCGAGCAGCTTTCCGAGATCGCGCTGCAGTCCGCCGAGACCGCACGTGCCTTCGGCATCGACCCGAAGGTCGGTATGCTCTCCTACTCCACCCTCGGTTCGGGCAAGGGCCCGGACGTGGATCTGGTGGAGGAGGCCACCAAGCTGCTCAAGGAGAAGGCGCCCGATCTGCCGGTGGTCGGTTCCATCCAGTTCGATGCCGCCTGGTCGCCCACCGTGGCCGCCACCAAGGCCAAGGGCAACGATGTGGCCGGACACGTCAACGTGTTTGTCTTCCCGGACCTGTGCGCCGGCAACATCGGCTACAAGGCCGTGCAGCGTTCCTCCGGCGCCTTGGCCATCGGCCCGGTGCTGCAGGGTCTCAACAGGCCGGTAAACGACCTGTCCCGTGGTGCTCTGGTGCAGGACATCATCAACACCATCGCCCTCACCGCCATCGAAGCGCAGTGATCTTAGTGGCTCCTGCTGGCGGGAGCTGTCACGCACAGCGTGACTGAGGGTGGCCAAGAACGTACTTCACGACCACCCGCAGTCGGCTTCGCCGCCAGCTCCCGCCAGCGGGAGCCACCGTAATGCTTATTTTGTAGCAAGCAACGAGTAATCTAATCAATGGTAACCCGTGTCTCACGGGAACATTCAATCACAATGGAGGATGCCCACAATGGCGAAAACCGTCCTTGTCATCAATTCCGGCTCCAGCTCGATCAAGT
>JAIJEI010000240.1 GCA_022739095.1 Bifidobacterium sp. | reverse complement strand
GTCAAGGCTGAGATTGACGGCTATTTCTGGGCCTTCCTGGCACCCGCCTCCACCTATCAGGGCACCGGATTCTCCTTCCCGGTGGGTCGCAAAATCGAGGATCTCTCCCGTATCTGCAACGTGATCGGCGAGGCCACGCGCGTGGTCCGTCTGCCCAAGGCGCTGTACCACTACCGCATGCGTGAGGGGTCGATTACCGCCAGCTGGGATCCGCAGCTCAACCGCGACTGGACCCGCGCCGCCGACGACCGTGAGGAATACATCGTCCACCGATTCCCCGAGCTCAAGGGCTTCATGACGCTGCAGCAGCTGAATTTCTTTGCCAACCTCGATTACGAGGCCATGCGCCAGTCACTGATCGCCGGGCTTAAGATCGATCCCGAGGACGCCGACGCGCTTCGTCGCCGTATCGAGGGCCTGACCAAGTCCGCCGATGAGGGCGATGAACCCGTACCGGAAACATTGCGTGAGCTGCTCGGACTGCTCAAGCTGGGCATCACCAAGGTGGCCGACGGCACGTTCGGTAAGGCCGATGGTGGCAGTACCGATGGCGATGCCGAAGATGATGACGTGACGCTGGCCGACCGCTTCCGCGACATGCGCGAGGACTGGCGTCAGCTGCGCATCCAGCGCATCGAAAACGCCGAGGAGCGCAAGGCCGAGCGCAAAGCCGCCCGCAACGGCGTCACCTTCGAGTCTGTGTCGCATTAGAGCTTTCCTCATTCCACACAACACCCCCAGAAACGCCCATAAAGTTAACTACATTTCAGACACGCCACTTGCCTTGGTCCACGGTCCGTGTATAGTGGTTTTTGGCTCAACGAAGAGAACCTTCACTGAACCGGAAAAAAGTAAACGCTGAAGCTTGCAGTTTCCGAAAGCAAAGTTGTACGTCGGTGGCGAGGGCGGAAGCGCAGTAAAGAACAAATCCCTTTACAACGGATCGTGAGGCACGTACCTGCCTCTGAAAGGATTAGTAATTATGGCAGAAGTCGTTTTCGATCACGTCACTCGTATCTACCCGGGCAACGATAAGCCCTCTGTGGATGATCTGAATCTTGATATCAAGGATGGCGAGTTCCTCGTCCTCGTCGGCCCCTCTGGCTGTGGTAAGTCTACGACCCTCCGTATGCTCGCCGGCCTGGAAGAGGTCAACAAGGGCCGCATCCTCATCGGTGGCAAGGATGTCACCACGATGCAGCCGAAGGACCGCGACATCGCAATGGTGTTCCAGAACTACGCTCTGTACCCGCACATGACCGTTGCCGACAACATGGGCTTCGCCCTGAAGATCGCCGGCACTCCGAAGGACGAGATTCGCAAGCGCGTCGAGAAGGCCGCTGAGATCCTCGACCTGACCGAGTACCTCGACCGCAAGCCGAAGGCTCTGTCTGGTGGTCAGCGTCAGCGCGTGGCCATGGGTCGTGCAATCGTCCGTGAGCCGAAGGTCTTCCTCATGGATGAGCCGCTGTCCAACCTCGACGCCAAGCTCCGTGTCCAGACCCGTACCCAGATCGCTGCTCTGCAGCGCCAGCTGGGTGTCACCACCCTGTACGTGACCCACGATCAGACCGAGGCTCTGACGATGGGCGATCGCATCGCCGTCATCAAGCTCGGTATCCTGCAGCAGGTCGGCGCCCCGACCGAGCTGTACGATCGCCCGGCCAACGTCTTCGTCGCCGGCTTCATCGGCTCCCCGTCGATGAACCTGAACACCCACCCGGTGGTCAACGGCAAGGCGAAGATCGGTGAGGACACCGTGGACCTGCCGGCTGACGCCGTCGCCAAGCTCACCGCCGAAGACAACGGCCAGATCGTGGTCGGCTTCCGTCCTGAGGACGCTGGCCTGGCCCCGGTTGACGACCCGAACGCCTTCTCCCTGAAGGTTGTGAACGTCGAGGATCTGGGCTCCGATGGCTACATCTACGGCAACATCGTCACCGATGGCTCCTCCGCCGAGGCTTCCCAGGTCATGTCCGACCAGAACAAGCTCACCACGATTCGTGTGAATCCGCGTGCGCTGCCGAAGGTTGGCGCGACCGTCAAGATCAAGATCGACCCGGCCAAGATGCACCTGTTCGCTCCGTCGACTGAGCTGCGTCTGAACTAGTAGATACTTGGCGAGGTCTAATCGCTTCGTCAACCATTAAACGAGGTTATTCTCTTCCTCTCTTATGGCCTCGTTGGAAAAGCCCTGCATAG
>JAIJEI010000039.1 GCA_022739095.1 Bifidobacterium sp. | reverse complement strand
GCATCCGCCGTATCCCGGGCGAAGCACCGTTTGGGCGCGCCGCCATTGCGCGCCCGCCTGACCATGCTTGCCGCGGCGTGCCCGATGATCGCGCAGGCATTGATGCTGGTCATACTGCTGTTGCACGGGCAATGGCTGTTCGCCGCCATGATCGCACCGGGCATATTCGCCTGTCTCGTGTCCCTGCTGCTGACACTCCCCTCGCCTCCGGGCCCGGAGAAGGCTCCCGCCCCGCAACAGGCAACGATCGATGTCGGTATCACGGACGACGCCGATGACCGCGCCGCAGACCTCCGTCATGCGCCGTCGCAGCCGATAGAATCGCTGCTGCACTTCGCACGCCTGCCATGGCGCACCATTGTGGGCCACTGGCTTGAGCCCCTTGACCTTGCGGTGCCGATTGGCATGACCGGAAGCGAGCCGCTGATGCTCGACCTGAACCGTCAGGGGCCACATGCCCTGGTGGCCGGCACCACCGGTTCCGGCAAATCCGTGTTGTTGCAAAGCTGGTGTCTGGCGCTCGCCTCGATGAACGGGCCGAGCATCTGAATTTCGTGTTTTTGGACTTCAAAGGCGGTTCCGCGTTCCGCAAACTCGAACGGCTGCCGCATACCATGGGCAGTGTATGCGATCTGGATCTGACGCATGCCGTACGCGCGTTGCGTGCGTTGGAAGCCGAACTGACACGCCGTGAACAGCTGTCCGCCGCTGTCCGTGCTTCCGATATCCGCGATATGGTCAATCCGCCACCGCGCCTGATCGTGGTCATTGACGAATTCCATGCTCTGAAGGATCAGCTCCCGGATTATGTGAATCGTCTGGTGCGTATTGCCTCGCTCGGCAGGTCGCTGGGCATGTATCTGATCGCCTGTACGCAGAATCCCATGGGCCAGGTCAGCGCCGATATGAAGGCGAATATGTCCGTCAGCATTTGCTTACGGGTTCGGGACCGTCTGCAATCATGCGAGCTGCTTGGCGATGGTCGTGCCGCCGACCTCAGTCCGGCAATGCCCGGTGCGGCGTTCTGCAACGATTCCGAACAGGTGACGGCATTCCGCTGTGCAGCGGCACGCGATATCGATGCGGTGTGCCGCCAGATCGCGTTCGCATCGCGGTTCGTCGGAAGCCCGCCGCAGCCGTCCCTGTTTACCTCACCACTTCCCCGGCGCGTAAAAGACCGGACTGTGGCCGATCACGCACCGCAGCGCATTCGATTTGGACTTGCCGACGATGGCATCAATCTGCGAGAGGCGACGGTATCCCTCACCGGTGGCAATATCGGTGTCATCGGCCCGCAGGGGCGTGGCAAAACCACGTTGATGGAAACATTGGCTCGACACGCCAGCATGGCCGATGGCTTGGCGGTACGTGTCAGTTCCCCGCATCGCCGGGTATGGGGATCGCAATGGCTTCATAGCGGCCGTCGCATGCCGTATGCCAGCTCGGATGCACCACCGCCTCCGCATATCGTGTGGTTTGTCGACGATGCCGATGAGTTGTTCGATCCATTCCGCACCGACGAACAGGCGCTGTCTTTCACGCATGCGTTGGCTGATGAGTCCGTCAGCGTGGTATTTGCCGTCAGCACGATTCGACCGATACGCATACCGGAGCATTGCAATACCAGAATCGTGTTCCCGTGCGGGGAGAGAACATCCGATCTTATGGCTGGAGTCCCCTCTCGCCTATTGGATACGATGAGTCTTATCGATGCCGACAACGCGGGCCGGGCCGTGCTCATCGAGGGCACATCGGCATGTCTGGTGCAGTACGCTTCGTGAAAACTTCGGTTTTTCTCGGCGAAACCTCTTGAAAATCACCACGGTTCGTGGTTACCTTGGTACTGGACTTAAGGGGCAACACCAGCCACGGGGCTTTTAAGGGAGGCAAGCAATGAGCAGCGCTTTTGATTGGCGAGCCAAGGCCGCATGTCGTGACAAGGATCCGGAACTCTTCTTCCCGGTGGGCAACACCGGTGCAGCCTATCAGCAGATTGAGGAGGCCAAGGCCGTGTGCCGCACCTGCAAGGTGATTGACGCATGCCTGAAGTGCGCACTGGACACCAATCAGGATTACGGCGTGTGGGGCGGCTTGAGCGAAGACGAGCGTCGTGCGCTGAAGCGCCGCGCCATGCGCGCCCGCCGTTCTCAGGCCATGCAGATGCAAATCTGATGTTTTGATTATCGCTTCGTCATACTAGGAAATCCTCCCACTCGGGAGGGTTTCCTTATTTCGGGCTTCGCATCATTCGTCCTGAGCGGCCCTGAGCTTCATATCGAGCACCACGCGGGTGCCGCCTTCGCGGCGCGGCTCCCAATGCACGGAACCACCGAAATCATTGGTCACGAAGGTGTTGATGATCTGCGTGCCCAAACCGGAACCGGAAGAACGAGCCAATCCACCCTGCTCTTCGGAGCCGAGACCGGAACCGTCATCCTCGACCACCACATTGAGGTTCGGGCCGGAGCGGCCTACGGAAATCGTGATATGGCCATCCTTGCGTCCTTCGAACCCATGCTCCACCGAATTGGTGATGAGCTCGGTCAGCACGAGGGACAGCGGCGTGGCATCCTGAGCGGGCATCATGCCGAACTTGCCCATGTAGTTGATATCGATGTGCTGGTCTTTCATCGTGGCCAGGTCCACGGCCATGCGCAGCAGGTTGGCGATCACCTTGTCGAAGTCGACGACCTCGTCGGCGGTCTGGCTCAATCCCTCATGCACCATGGCAATGGTCTGCACGCGGCGTTGAGCCTCCTGCAATTCCTTCTTGACCTCATCCGACTTGGTCTTGCGAGCCTGAAGCCTCAGCAATGCGGAGACGGCCTGCAGGTTGTTCTTGACACGATGGTGAATCTCGGAAATCGTAGCGTCCTTGGTCTGCAGCTCCTGCTCCCGGCGGCGCAGCTCGGTGACGTCACGGCATAGCAGAATCGCTCCGATACGACCGTTGTTGTCATATAAGGGCAGCGAGCGCATCGAGACGGCGGAACGGTTGGCGTTGAGTTCGGAGTCCACCACAGCCTTGCCGGACAGCACCAACGGCAGGGTTTCCGGAACGGGGTCGTTCTCCTTCAACAGCTGTGTGCCGAGTTCGCTGAGGTAATGGCCAGGCATGGTGGTCAGCAGGCCGAGACGCCTAAAGCAGCTGATGGCGTTCGGGGCTGTGTATCGAACCACGCCGTCCATGGTCAGGATGATGAAGCCGTCCGCCACGCGAGCGATATGGCGCTGGCTCATCACCGAATCCTTGTAGGGGAATTGGCCTCGCGGAATCATCTCGTACAGCTGTTTGCCCGCGTTAATGCTTTCCGACTCGTATCGACCGTTGGATTCTCGTGTGGCCATATTGGTCTCACGCACGACCAAGCCCAAGGTCTTGCCATTGTGCCGAACCGGCGCGTACACGTTGCAGACGGTCGCCTTGCCCACGGTTCTCAATACCGTGGAGCGGAACACCACGCTGGAGAGCATGGCGGCGTCCAATTCGCCGACCATGTCGTCCGGCATGACGTTTCCCACCACGTCTTCCGCCCGTAGTGTCATCACGGTGGATGGACGGCATTGCTCGGCCACCACGTATTTGCTGTCACCGTTCTGTACCAGCAGCAGCAGGTCGGCGAAGCTCAAATCGGCGATCACCTGCCAATCGGCAACGAGATGATGCAGCCACTCGCGGTCCTCGTCGTCGAAGTCGGGGCGCGTTGCAAGGATGTGTGAAAAATCAGCCATATCCCTATCATACGTAGACACGTCGCCGCCATTGCCCGTGAGTCGGATTGACAAGCATAAAAGTTACGCTAACGTAGGTTACGGCAGCGTAAGAGGCGTATCGTCAACTCGTGAAACGGGGGCATCACCATGGCATCAACAACCGACGACGCGGAAAAGACGATGCATCACGACGCTCATAACAGCGCGACGATTGCAGAGGATGCCACCATCGCATCCAAGCGTCAGGCGGCTATCGATGCGCGCGAACAGGCGTTGCAGGCCAAGGCTGATGCCGTACGGGCCAAGGCCCAGTTCAAGGCCGAGGCCATTCGAGCCAAAGCCGAGGAGAAGGCCCGGCACAATCTCGCCAAAGCGGAGAACCGTGCGCTGAAAATCGAGGGCATTGCCCCTGCGGAAGTGGAACGCAAGATTCGTCTCGATGTGCACGGACGGCCAAAGCCGTTGATGCGCGGCTGGATTCACGCGATTGTCGTCCCCCTGTCATTGGCGGCCGGCATCGTGCTTATTTGCCTGGCACATGGCGCGAGCCTGAAGTGGGCGTGTGCCGTGTTCATGACAGCGTCGCTGATTCTGTTCACCAATTCGGCCTGCTACCATCTGGGCGATTGGAGCCCGCGCGTCACCGATGTGCTGCGGCGTATCGATCATGTCAACATCTTCCTGCTCATTGCCGGCACGTATACTCCGGTTTCGTTTGCGCTGGAACCGTTCTGGCGCAATGTGATCATCATCTCGATGTGGGCGTGCACGGTCATCGCCATCGTGATTCATGTGATCTGGATCAATGCACCACGCTGGCTGTATACGGTGGTGTACATCATCTTCGGCATCTACGGCCTGGCTTATATGGTGATGTTCTGGAATTCGCCGTATGCGGGGCCGGCCGTGGTGGTGCTGCTGTGCGCCGGCGGTGCCTGCTACATCCTCGGTGCCATCGTCTACGCCTTGCGCAAGCCCGACCCTTGGCCTCGTGTCTTCGGCTTCCATGAGATTTTCCACTGCGGAACGGTGGCTGGATATGCCTGCCATATGGTGGCCATTTACATGGTGATCGTCTCGCTGTGGCAGTGAGGGGTATAGAAGTTCTCTCCCTCGCCCGGCTCCGCCGGGAGCTCGTCCATCAGAGGGAGCTTCTGCCATAACGTAGGGGGCTTCGGAACTTATGTTCCGAAGCCCCCTACTTATATCGGTCGGACTATTATCAGGCCAGTGGCTTGGCGGCCTTGACCGTCACGGACAGCTCGCGGCCGTTCGGTGCGGTGTAGGAAACGACGTCGCCCACCTTGGCACCCTCGATGGCCTTGCCGATCGGGGAATCTGGGGTCATGATGTCGTAGTCGGTGCCGGCCACGATGTCACGGCTGCCGAGCACGTAGGTCATCTCGTTGCAGTTGAGTTCGATGGTTACCACGGAGCCCTCGCCCACGGTGCCTTCCGGAGCATTCTCGATGATCTTGGAATCGCGCAGCTTGACGGTGAGCTCGGTGATGCGGCCCTCGTTCTTGCTCTGCGCCTCACGGGCGGCCTGGTAGCCGCCGTTCTCGGACAAGTCGCCCTCGGCACGCGCCACGGCGATCTTGTGCGCGATTTCCTCACGCAGCTCGCCTTCACGATGGGCGAGCTCTTCCTTCATCTTGTTGTATGCTTCCTGCGTCAGCAGGTAGACCTTGTCCTCAGCCATATCGTCCTCCTGAACCGTTGTCGATGCTGAAACAATCTTCGTTATTTATGACAAAACGCCGGCTATGACCCCGGCGTTCGTCATGTGCTGACCCATGGTCAGCGGGTGGAAATGATGTCGATGACGAACACCAGCGTGTCCTCGCCGTCGATGCCGGCCTGCGGGATGCCGCGGGAACCGTAGCCGTATTCCGGCGGAATGGAAACCACCAGACGCGAGCCCACGTTATGGCCCGGCACAGTCTGGTCCCAGCCCTTGATGATCTGTCCCACGCCGATGCCGAAGCTGGCGGGCTGATGACGGTCGAAGCTGGAGTCGAACGGGGTGTTCTTACCCCACACCACGCCGTGGTAGTTCACGGTGACGGTGTCGCCGCGACGCACGATCGGGCCGTCGCCCTCGGTCAGCTCCACAACCTTGAGGCCCTTCGGGGCTTCGGGCGTCGGGAACTCGATAACGGGCGTGGTGCCGAATTCGGCGTTCACCTGAGGCATCTGATCTGCCATTAGTCCTCCTTCAAAGACACAATGCGCCCTACCTTAGCACCATCGGTGAATCGGCGGTAGTCCTTCATCCCTGTGCGATACGACACACTGGCCGTATATGTCAATTCCGGTCATCATGCCGGTGAATACCAGACATGTCAATCAGCATTCGACGACATTGACGGCAAGCCCGCCCTTGGAGGACTCCTTGTATTTGGCCATCATGTCTTCACCGGTCTGCTTCATGGTTTCGATGGCCTGATCGAGGGTCACGATGTGTGAGCCGTCGCCGAGCATGGCCATACGTACGGCGTTGATGGCGGTGTTGGCGGCCATGGCGTTGCGTTCGATGCATGGAATCTGCACCAGTCCGCCCACCGGATCGCAAGTCAGGCCCAAGTTGTGTTCGATGCCGATCTCAGCAGCATTCTCCACCTGTTCCGGCGTGCCGCCCATGACTGTGGCGAGTCCGGCCGCCGCCATCGAACAGGCCGAGCCGACTTCGCCCTGGCAACCGACTTCCGCACCGGAAATTGAGGCGTTGCGTTTGAACAGGTATCCGATGGCACCGGCGGTCAGCAGAAACGTGACCACGCCCTGTTCATTGGCGTTGTCCACGAAATGCCAGTAATAGTGAAGCACGGCGGGAATGATGCCGGCGGAACCGTTGGTCGGAGCGGTTACGATGCGCCCGCCTCCGGCATTCTCCTCAGAGACGGCCAAGGCGAAGAGATCCACCCATGCGGCGTCGGAAGACTCGAGCACGGCGTCTTTGCGCCGGCTGTCGCGACGCAGCACATCGGAATTCGAAGCGAGACGCCGATACATTTTCGGTGCGCGGCGGGGCACTTCAAGACCACCGGGCAACGTGGGCTCCGCCGATGTGCATCCGTGGTCCACACAGGCGCGCATAACACGCCAGATGGCATCAATATCGGAGCGGACCTGGATGCCCGAACGTGAAGCGGTTTCGTTGGCCCATACGAGTTCGGCGATGCTGAGATGATGTTCCCGGCATAACGACACCAATTCGGTGCATGATGAGAACGGGTAGGGCGCGTCGACGCTGAAATCAGTGGACGATGATTCGTCCGTATCGGCAAAGGAGGTGCCTTCCGGAGGGCGTTCATGAATGCCGATCATCGGGTCTTCGGGAGCGCCTTTGCGCACGAATCCACCGCCGATGGAATACCAGACCTGTTCGTCGACCAGACTTGCGGCGGTATCGAAAGCCTGGAATCGCATGCCATTGGGGTGCGCGGCCATGCGCTTCCATTGTTCGAACACCACGTCGCGGTCGTAGTCGAAATGGATGCGTTTGAGGCCGGCGAGGTTCAGCGTATCGTCCAACGCGCAGGTTTCGCGGATGTGCATCATGTGGTCGGTATCCACGGTGGCCGGCAGGTTGCCTTCGAGCCCGGCCATTGCGGCGCGATCGGTGCCGTGGCCGAGACCGGTCAGCGCCAGAGAACCGTAAAGCGTGATTTTGACACGTGCGGTGCGATCGACCAAATGGTCGGCCTGCAACGAGGAGGCGAAGGCATGTGCCGCGACCATCGGGCCTACAGTGTGCGAGGATGAAGGTCCGACGCCGATGGTGAACATGTCAAGCACACTGAACATTTGGCTCCTTCTCCCCTGCTGGTTCGGCATGCCGGTGTTACCAGGCGTCATGCCATCACGATATCGTATCCCAGCCTAGCGCCCGGAGTCACTTTCGCCTTGTGCGATGATGGCCGCGCGCGTCGTGCCGGCGAACGATAAGTCAGTCAGTGAGACAGTGCGGAGAACATCATGACCAGTACGATGATGCCGATGATGGCCAATACGGTCTGCACCGCCATCAGCCCGATGGTCGGTCCCTTCTTGGTGGCGATTTTGGGCGCGTACGCCTGTGCCAACAGGAAGGCGATGAAACCGAACACCGCGTAGTTGACGGTCAGGGCCATCACATCGCTGTTCGACAGCACCGCACCGTTCAACGGCTGGTTCAACGTGTTCATCATCGTGCTCATCACGAACATGCCCCACACGCCGTAGCCGATTAATCCGACGACGCCATACAGCCATGGCTTGAGTTTGTCGTTGGCACGCAGGGTCAGGGCTTCGGCACACCACAACAGGGCGAAGCCGACGATGTAGGTGAACGCCACGGCAATCAGTATCACGATAGTCGCCCATGGCAGAAGTGCGGCCACATTGCCGATCATGGACAGATAGAATCCCGAGCAGGCGATGGCGCCAACGGTGAGTGCGGTGCCCGCAATGACGGCTTGGGCAAGCATGGTGGGCAGGGCACCTTGTTCGACTCGTTCGACATCGGTCCAGCGTGAAGCCATGTGGATTCCTCGTTTCATCAGGTACATCGTCACAACGCCACATAGCCTAACGGCCTTTTGTTTCGGCCTTATGAGCTCCCCTCATAGTAAGCTGCGAGTCCCCTCTGCCGAGGGGCTGTCGGCGAAGCCGACTGGGGGAGAGACCGCGGCACAGCCGCGAAAAACAGCATCGGCCACAGGCCGATTCCAAGGTGCCTCCGGTGGGACTCGAACCCACAAGCCGAAGCGATCGATTTTAAGTCGACTGCGTATACCATTTCGCCACGGAGGCCAACTTTTCCATTATAAGCCATCTCCTACCCTGAGCATTGCTTGCGGGTTGCTGCACTTCGTGCAGCCGTCGCGGCATAGCCGCTCCCCTCGCCTACAAACAGCCACCGGGCTGTTTGCTTAACGGCTCAGCCCGCTGGAGGCACTTACCACTTACGCTATTGAGCCAGCAACCGGCGACCGTAATCGAGCACAATGCCGTCCAGCAGCCCGTGTTCGCTGGCGACGAACGAATCGATGGCTTCACCATGATCGGCCTTGGCGGCTTCACTGACACGCGCCAGCACACGGCTCCACACCACGGCGCCGCCGCCGACCACGTCGATACGGCCGGGGTGGATGGTCTTGTATTCGCGGCGTTCGGCGCGTGTCATCCTGAGGAACCTGTCGTCCACGGCATAGGCGTCTTCAAGGCTCAGCCTATGCCCGTCGACCACGGTGTGATCGTATTCCTTCAATCCCATGGCCAGAGCGGTCATCGTGGTCACCGTGCCGGACACGCCAATGATGGTACGTGCCTTGCCTGCGTCCACGGTACGGAAGGCCTCATCGATATGCTCGTCGATGTCCGCAACGGCCTCATCGATCTGCGTCTGGGTCGGCGGATCGTTGGTCAGATGGCGCTCGGTCATGCGCACGGAACCGATGTTCATGGAAAACGCGCCCTGGACCTGGGTGGTGGGCGCACTGACGCCGTCGCCACCGATGACCAGCTCGGTGGACCCGCCGCCGAGATCAACCACCAGATAGGGGGCGGGCAGATCGTCGCGATTGACCACGGAAGTGGCACCAAGGAAGCTCAGGTCGGCTTCTTCGGTGCCGGGAATGACTTCGGGGCGCACGCCGAGGATACGTTCGATCTCATCCTCGAACTCCTCACGGTTTTCCGCGTCACGAGTTGCAGAGGTGGCAACGAAACGCAGGCCGTCGATGGGATGCTCGGCAATCACACCGGCGAATTCCCGAGCGGCCACATAGGCGCGTTCCAACGCTTCGTCGGCAAAACGATGGGTCTTGTCCACATCCTGGCCAAGGCGGATCACACGCAGGATGCGTGGCACCACCTCATGCATGCCATCGGCATCGACACGTGCGATTTTCAGTCGAATGGAGTTCGTGCCGCAATCAATGCCGGCGACGGTTACGGATTCCTTGTTCATTGCCTTCTCCTCGTATCCCTTAGTGCGTATGAATGGACCGTTCGCGGTGGCTCATCTGTTGATCAATCGTCCAGTGTGCAACGGCAGACGGTCGGATCGAACTCGTCCTTGACGCGTTCCAGCACCAAATCGCCAATGGGGTTGGCACCCGGTCCCATAACCAAGGACTGGGCCAGCAGAGCGTGCAGGCACTTGACGCGCACCGGCATGCCGCCGGCCGAAGTGCCTTCAATATGCTCCTCACTGTCGCCAAGGCGTCCTGCCAGTTCGTGGCGGAATGCCAGATACAGATTATGGGCCTGCTCATATGCGACCTTGAGCTCCTCATCAGAAGCCAGCATATCGTTGTATTGCTGCATCACGCCGGCGGCCTCGACATGGGAGGCGGCCTTGACGGCTTCCGGACCGGTCAGATAGCACGTGGTGGGGAAAGGAATTCCGCCGGGCAACACCGGACGGGTGATTACGGCAAGTGGCCTACCGCAGACGCATCGCGCCCCCACAGCGACCATGCCGCGCGGGTATCGGCCGAGCTGACGCTGCACCAGGTCGATGTCATGGTCGTTGGCGGGCTCGGCAAGCACGGTGTCGACAAGGGCCTTGGCCTTGGCGGCGATATCGATGGTCACTGTTGGGTTCCCTCCCCTGTGTTCTGTTGGGTGTTCTGATCGGATTGGGTGTTCTGGTCTGACTCATCGGACTGCTTGGATGAGTCGTTGGATGACGAGTCAGAGGAACCGGAAGTATCGGATTTGCCGGACTCACTATCGGTCACAGGCTGATCGGCCTTTTTGAGCGAGTAGGACAGTTCGCTGTACCATGGCAGGACTTTTTTTTTGCTGCCACTGGAATCTTCCGTTTTCTGGGATTCGCTATCGGAGCCGGTCACGGCTTCGGGATGCAGCACACGCACGGCCTGTTCGCCGGGGAATACGAAGCCGAGGCGTTCACGGGCCTGGGCGGTGATGTAGGCCTTGTCATCCCAACGCTTGATATCGTTCTCCAACTCCTGCTTTTGGGCAATCAGCGAGGCCTCCTCACGCCTGAGACCATTGAGCTCGGCCAGATTCAGGGCATAGGTGTGGAAGGTGGAGACCAGCTGGATGGTGCCGAGTGCGATGATGAACAGGGAGACGAAGAACGCTATGGGCCCCGCCGACCCTTTTTTCCTGACTTGTGCTTTGCCGGTTTTGCCAGGTTTGCCGGTACGGGACGACTTGCTCATGTCACATGAAAATACCCGCCGCATTCGACTTGACGAACACGACGGGTATCGAGCTTCAGTGGAAACTCACGCCTTTACGGGCGTTTCAGCTCACTTGGCCAGGTACTTCTTGCAGGCCTTGAAGGCGCTGTAGCCGGCGTACTGAGCGGTGGAGCCGAGCTCCTCCTCGATCTCAAGCAGGCGGTTGTACTTGGCAACGCGCTCGCCACGGGCCGGGGCACCGGTCTTGATCTGGCGGGTGTTCTTAGCAACAGCCAGGTCGGAGATGGTGGTGTCCGGGGTCTCGCCGGAGCGGTGGGAAACCATGGAGGTGTAGCCGTTGGCGGTGGCCAGCTCGATGGCGTCGAGGGTCTCGGTGACGGAACCGATCTGGTTCAGCTTGACCAGCAGGGAGTTGGCGGCGCCGAGGTCGATGGCCTTCTGCAGACGAGCCGGGTTGGTGACCAGCAGGTCGTCGCCGACGAACTGCAGACGATCGCCGAGGCGAGCGGTGATGGCAGCCCAGTCTTCCCAGCCTTCCTCGTTGAACGGGTCCTCGATGGAGACGATCGGGTACTCGTTGATGAGGTTCTCGTAGTAGTCGAGCATGTAGGCGGAGTCGCGCTCTTCACCGTCGAAGCGGTACTTGCCGGTCTCCTTGTTGTAGAACTCGGAGGAGGCGACATCCAGGCAGATGCCGATCTGCTTGCCAGGCTCGTAGCCGGCGGCGGAGATGGCGTCCATGATGTACTTGAGGGAGTCCTCGTTGGACTTCATCTTCGGGGCGAAGCCGCCCTCGTCGCCGAGGCCGGTGTTCAGGCCTTCCTTCTTCAGGACGTTCTTCAGGGTGTGGTAGACCTCAACGCCAGCGCGCAGAGCCTCGGAGTAGGTGTCGAAGCCGTACGGGGAGATCATGTACTCCTGAATGTCGGTGGCGAAGTCAGCGTGAGCGCCACCATTCATGATGTTCATGTTCGGGACCGGCAGGATGTGGCCGTTGGTGCCGCCGATGTAGCGGTACAGCGGCAGGCCGGCAGACTCGGCGGAAGCGTACAGAGCAGCCAGGGAGACGCCCAGGATGGCGTTGGCGCCCAGCTTGCCCTTGTTCGGGGTGCCGTCGAGCTCGATCATCAGGTCGTCCAGAGCGCGCTGGTCAGCAGCGTCCATGCCGATGACCTTCGGAGCGATGACCTCGTTCACAGCCTTGACCGCGTTAAGAACACCCTTGCCACCGTAGACGGACTTGTCGCCATCGCGACGCTCCCAAGCCTCAGCTTCACCGGTGGAGGCGCCGGACGGAACCAGACCCTTGCCCTGAGCGCCGTCTTCGGTCTCCAGGTAGACCTCAACGGTCGGGTTGCCACGGGAATCCAGAATCTGACGCGCGTACACGCTTTCAATTACTGCCACAACTACTCCTTAAAACGGTTGTGTATCTTGAATGACATTCTTAAGAGTAGTGCGATTTGTGGACGTTGTGAACAACACGCCCAAAATTTAGTGTTAGCGCTCACAATGCCAGTGTGCCGCCTGATTGCAAGGCAGTACGGACGAAATCGCTCAGTCGACGTCCTTGCCATTGAGGTAGTCGATTTCACTGTCGGACAATTTCAGTTCGCCGGCTTTGAACGAGTCCTGAATCTCCTGCGGGTTTCTGGCCGAGGGAATCGTGAACAGATATTGGTATTGCGCAAGTTCCCACGCGAGCGTAACGCGCTGGTAGGAACAGTCGTGGGACTTCGCGACTTCGCGGAACCGGTCGAACAGATGCTCGTTGAACGGGTCAAGGAATCCACCGAGCGGCGACCAGCAGACAAAAGCCAAACCGAGTTTTTCGCAGGTTTCCAACGTGTGTTCGGGGTCGCGGTGAACCGGGGAGAACTGGTTCTGGACGGCCACGAGACGATCGCCCAAAATATTGCGGGCGGTTTCGATGTCCGCGTTGTCGATTCTGGAGATGCCGACAGCTTTGGCCACGCCTTCGTCCACGAGCTGTTTGAGTGCGCCCATCTGGTCTTCGTACGGCACCTGCGGATCGTTGCAGTGCGAGTAGAGCAGATCGAGCGTGTCGACACCGAGGCGGCGGGCGGATTCCTTGGCATTGGCGATCATGGTTTCGGGTCGGGCGTCGGCCTGCCAGCCGTAGTTGCCGTTGCCGTCAAGCGTGCGCAGCCAGCCGGTTTTGGTGGCTACGAGCACCTGATCCTTGGGGCCATGCCACGAGTGCAGAGCATCGCGGACCAGATATTCGCCATAGCCCATATCCTCCGGTTCGCCGGTGCCGGGTGCGCTGGGCAGATAATAGGACCAAGCCGTGTCCAAATAACGGATTCCGGCATCGAGCGCGGCATGGATGGTCTCGATTGCCTGATCACGGTTGGAGGGGCGCCCCTCGATGGCGAGCGCCATCGTGCCCATGCCGAGGCGGGGAATCTCATA
>JAIJEI010000038.1 GCA_022739095.1 Bifidobacterium sp. | reverse complement strand
TTGGCCGAATTCATGTATGACAAGGACGAACGTATCGGCACACGCGAGATACGTGATTTTCGCGAACTTGATGACACCAATTTCGCTTCGGTGTTCTGGATTCGCGATGCCAGCGCGGTCAAAGGTCGTCTGACAGTTGAGGACATCATTCATGGTGGTGTCTACGAGGTGGCGGACGCACATGCCTCCTCGCAATACGATGGTGCGCACGGCGGCATGATCGTCAATCGCATCGCACATGTGAGAGGCGTGTGGAGATCCTGTGCCATCCCGATCTATGAGGCACGAAGGCCTGATGACCCGCAAATCGGTGATTCGCTGGCCCGTTCATTCCGGGAAACCGGATATAAACCGGACTTTGCCGGTCTGGTGCGGTTTTTCTACGGGAGGGCCAAAGACACCGGTCTCGACTGGGAAGATGCGGAAGCCGCACGCCAAGCCGGCACTTTGGACGCGCTGATCAAGAAGGCCAGCAATCGGTGAAGGATCCGCCTAACGCTGCTGTCCAGGTCGGCGGCCACGGTCGCGAACGAAGAGGGACGCAACCAAACAGACCGCGCACACAATGGCGACCGTGCTGAACGAAGCCCGCACGCCAATGGCCGATGCCGCCGCTTCCGGCACTCCGGTGCGCATGGCCGCTGCGGTGTGCGTGTTCATGATGGTGACCAGTAGCACAGCCTCAAACGTCATGATCGCGAAACCCAGCAAGGCGAGCGGCCGGCCACCGATACGGTCGTACAGCTTGCCTGCCACCGGGTTCAGGATGCCCATGGCGATGCTGCTCGGCATCATCACCAGACCGGACACCAGTGCATTAACGCCAAGATCATTCTGCAAATATGCCCATCGCGTACAGGAACGGCTGGCGCGTGGTGAAGGTCTCGATGAGGAACGCGGTGATCGGGATCATGATGCCGTTGGTGAGCATGAATCCGGTGGTCAGCCATTGCACGGTGCTGCCGGGCACATCGAATTCATGCATCAACGTGGGCGGTGCGGAGATCATCAGCGTCTAGTTGAGAATGGCCACAAACGAGCCGATCATCAGGGTGATGACCATGGCAGTGGTGTTGGCAGGGGTGGTGCTGTTGGAGTTGGCGGGGTGGTGGAGCCGGCCTCAGCGGTGGCCGGCGAGGAATTGCGTGACGCCAAGTATTGAGCCTCGTTTTCTTGGCTCGCCCATACTATCCAGTGCCTTGACTGCATCCGAAAACCATTGCAATAGTTGGCAACACGCTGAGAAGCGGCGTATTAATTCAATCATTTGACAAACTTAGTTCGTTCGTTTCATTATTAGTCCTGCAATCCGTAATATCACCTACTGCAAAGGAGCGCCCAAATGGGTCTGTGGGATGTTGACAAGATCGAGTACGTCGGCCGCGCCAAGGGGCCGAAGGAAGATTTCGCCTTCCATTACTACGATGCCGACAAGGTCGTTGCCGGCAAGAAGATGAAGGATTGGCTGCGCTTCGGCGTCGCTTGGTGGCACACCTTCAACCAGGAACTGGTTGATCCGTTCGGCACCGGCACCGCGCACCGCCCGTACTACAAGTACACCGATCCGATGGACCAGGCCCTGGCCAAGGTCGACTACGCCTTCGAGCTGTTCCAGAAGCTGGGCGTCGAGTACTTCTGCTTCCACGATCGCGACATCGCCCCCGAAGGAGACACCCTGCGCGAGACCAACGCCAACCTCGACAAGGTCGTCGACAAGATCGAGGAGAACATGAAGTCCACCGGCGTCAAGCTGCTGTGGAACACCTCCTCCCTGTTCACCAACCCGCGCTTCGTGTCCGGCGCCGCCACCTCCCCGTTCGCCGACATCTACGCCTACGCCGGCGGCCAGCTCAAGAAGAGCCTGGAGATCGGCAAGCGCCTGGGCGCCGAGAACTACGTGTTCTGGGGCGGCCGCGAAGGCTACGAGAACCTGTGGAACACCGAGATGAAGCGCGAGACCGACCACATCGCCAAGTTCTTCCACATGTGCGCCGACTACGCCAAGGAAATCGGCTTTGAGGCCCAGTTCCTGATCGAACCGAAGCCGAAGGAGCCGACGCTGCACCAGTACGACTTCGATGCCGCCACCGCTATCGAGTTCCTGCGCAACCACGACCTGACCGACGCCTTCAAGCTGAATCTGGAAGGCAACCACGCCAACCTAGCCGGTCACACCTACCAGCACGAGATCCGCGTGGCCCGCGAGTCCGGCTTCCTCGGCTCCCTCGACGCCAACCAGGGCGACAAGCTCATCGGCTGGGACATGGACGAGTTCCCGACCGACCTGTACGAGACCGTCGCCGTCATGTGGGAAGTCCTGCAGGCCGGCTCCATCGGACCTCACGGTGGTCTGAACTTCGACGCCAAGCCGCGCCGCACCTCCTTCTACGAGGAGGATCTGTTCCGTTCCCACATCGCCGGCATGGACACCTATGCCGCCGGCCTGCTGGTCGCCGACAAGATGAACCAGGACGGCTTCATCCAGGGCCTCATGGCCGAGCGCTACAGCTCCTACGACTCCGGCATCGGCAAGGACATCGACGAGGGCAACGTCACCTTGGCCGACCTCGAAGCCTACAGCCTCGACAAGCCGCAGTCCAAGCTCATCGCCGCCACCAAGTCCGATCACCTCGAGTCCGTCAAGGCCACCATCAACAACTACATCATTGATGCCCTGGCTGAGGTCGAGTGACCATCGGTCTGACCGATTGAATTCGCTCCATCGGGCGCGTGCACATCAATTATGATGCCGGTGCGTCCGATGGGCTGATTCGATAATTTCGCCATGTGCGGTGTTGTTATGCCCGCATGGCACCTTTCCATTCCTTCTTTCTTTCTCCTTTCTCTCCTTCCGCTGGAAAACCGCCTGAGGCAACGTCGCCAAGGGCGGTTTTCTGGTTGTGGGGGGCTGGGACGCGTCGACGGTGAATGTATCGGCGGCAGAAGAAGATAAGTTGTTCTCAGGCAAACATCAGCACAACAAAGGAGTTGCGCATGCGAGATTTCATTTTCCATAACCCTGTGAAGATCTAGGGTGTGTTTATGCTATTTAAGTTTTGCCAAAAAACCAAATAGTATAAACCCACCCTAGTTGTTATCTCATGGATTGTGCTGGCAGCGTATCAGCCGCGCGCCTTGGCGTACGCCTCGTACACGGCTTCGGTGGGCTCGCCGGTCTCCATGCCCTCGATGGTGAGTTGCCAGGTCGGCGGTTCGGCCTCGCCGGACAGCACCCAGGCGGCTTGACGGGCGGCGCCGATGGCCACATATTCGTCGGTGGCCGGACGGGTCACGTCCATGCCGAGGATTGAGGGGGCCAGCGTGCGGATGGCCACGGACTTCGCGCCGCCGCCAATGAGCAGGATGCGGTTGATCTCGGCGCCCAGCGAGCGAATCAGCTCGAGGCAGTCGCGCTGGGAACACAGCAGACCTTCGACGAACGCACGGGCCAGATTCTCCTTGGTGGTGTTGTGCAGGGTCAGGCCAGTCAGCGAGGCGGTGGCGTCCGGACGGTTCGGTGTACGCTCGCCGTCGAAGTACGGCACCAGGGTGATGCCGCCGGCACCCGGCGCGGCCTTGAAGGCCAGTTCGGCCAGCTCGTCGTAGTCCACGCCCAGGGCGGCGCGACCGGCGTCTAGGATGCGCGAACCGTTGATCGTGCAGGCGAGCGGCAGATAGTGGCCGGTGCAGTCGGCAAAGCCGGAAATGGCACCAGTCAGGTCGTACACCGGGTTTTCAGCGATGGCTGCGGCCACGCCGGAGGTGCCGAGCGATACGGACACATCGCCCACGGCCATGCCGAGGCCCAGAGAAGCCATGGCATTGTCTCCGCCGCCGGGGCCGATGATGCAGCCGCCTTCAACGTCCTTGCCGGCAATGGCGGGAGATGCCTTGACGGCCGCCGCCTCACGCGGGCCCAGCACGGTGGGCAGCACAATGGCGTCGGCGTGGGCCTTGGCGGCTTCCTCGCCCTCGGCAGGGGCCAGCACCATGGCGATGAGATCGCGGCGGTACTCGTCATGCGCGGCATCGTAGTAAATGGTGCCGGAAGCGTCAGAGCGGTCGGTGAACAGGGCTTCGAGATGAGCGTCCTCGCCCTCGGCCACCGGGCCATAGCCGGCGATGCGCCAGCTCAGCCAATCGTGTGGCAGGCAGAAGGCGGCGATCTTCTTGGCGTTCTCGGGCTCGTTCTCGGCCACCCACGCCACCTTGGTCAGCGTGTAGGAGGCGACGGGGGAGGAGCCGACGGCCTTGACCCAGCGCTGCTTGCCGCGGGCGGTCACGTCGTCCGGTTCGTCGCCTTCGGCCGGAGCTGCACCGAGCTTGTCGATCAGGGCGGCGGCCTGCGGTGCGGAACTGGTGTCATTCCAGAGCATCGCATCGCGAATCACGTTGCCCTGCTTGTCGAGAATGACCATGCCATGCTGCTGGCCGCCAACCGCGAGGGCCGCGACATCGTCGAGCCCGCCGGCCTGCTCGGCGGCCTTGGTGAAAGCCTCCCACCAGAATTTCGGGTTGACCGAGGTGCCATCCGGGTGCTTGGCCTGCCCGAACCGAACCTGTTCGCCGGTGGCGGCGTCCGTAATGCGGACCTTTGTTGATTGGGTTGACGTATCTACGCCGGCAACCAGTACTCTCGTCATGCATTCCTCCTCGATGAGGGTCGCGCTCAAAAGTTTCAGCGCGCCATAGCCAATAAGTTAGACGATTAAACTATACTGTATCAACGTTCGATTGCAAACGGAAACACGCGAAGGTGCGGTCCGATTCAATCGTTTGACGCACAATATCATGGTGTGATTTATGGATGAGAGCGTCCACAAGACGCTCAAAGCTTAGGGTGCAAGGAGGTAGGAGCCTATGGCAAGTCTACGCAGGATCAATCAGGAGGATCTGCGCAACCATAATTTGTCGGTGGTTCTCGACACTTTGTTGCGCGCGGAGAAACCCATGAGCAGGGCCGACCTGGCCAAGGAAACGGACCTGACCAAGGCCACGCTTTCGCTGTTGGCCTCGATGCTTATCGATAGTGGCGTGGTGCAGGAAGGCGGGCCGGTCGTCTCCACCACATATGGGCGGCCCAGCACGCCGCTGGAGATTCATGGCGGGTCCATCGCCGGCATCGGCCTGCAGATCAACACCGATGGCTACGGTTGCTTGGCGCTCGATCTGAACGGCGACACTCTCGGCCAGGAGTGGGTGAGTGAGGATATGACTGGCGCCGACCCGTACGAGATTTTCGCCAAGCTCGATGCGATGACTTTCCCGCTGGAAAGCCGGCTCAAACGACGCGGCTGCAAAGTGGTGGGTGCCGGGCTTGCGCTGCCGGGCATCGTCACCGACGACATGTGGCTGTTGGTGGCCCGCAACCTGGGTTGGGAAAACGTCAACCTCACCCGGTTCAACGTGGTGCGCCGGCTGGATGTGGTGGCCGGCAATGAAGCGAAGATGGCCGCCATCGCTCAGATTCCGGGGTATGCCACCGAACGTGCGTCCTTCCTGAATGTGGTGGACCGCACGGATTCCTTTATTTACCTGTCCACCGATATCGGCATCGGCGGCGCGGTGGTGCGTGACGGCGAAGTGGTGATGGGCTCGCATGGGTTCGCCGGCGAGATCGGCCACATGTCCGTGGCGATGGATGGGCCGTTGTGCAGTTGCGGGCGTCACGGGTGCCTTGAGGCGTTTGCGGGCCGTCGCGCTTTGGTCGAGGCTGCCGGCATTGCCGAGGATGGGGATGCCGCCAGCAGCGAGGCCATCGATACGCTCCTCCAGCGTTGGCGCGCCGGGGATTCGGATGTGGCCAAAGTGGTCGATCAGGCCGCCGATGCGCTGGTCTCCGCCATCGCTTCCGCCGTGAATCTGGTGGACGTCGATACGGTGCTGTTGGGCGGACTGTGGACGCACTTCGGCGACGAGCTGGCCACCGTGCTTGAAGGCCGGCTGCGTTCGGAAATTCTGGGATACCCGAATGTGAAGATCCGCGTGTTCGTGCCGCCGGTGGCGCTGCATCCCTCGCTATATGGCGCGGCCGAAATGGGCTTGCGACGGTTCATCGAGAACCCGTTGGGGTATATGGGGGAGAAGTAGCGCCGTGAGATGCTGCTTGTTGCTGGCGGGTACATGGCATGGGTGCATGGCGCGCGTGCCGGCGTTAGCGGGCTCATGCTACACTTTGGTAAGTTGGCTGTTTTACGCAGCGAACGTGGGGCCGTAGCTCAGTCGGTTAGAGCATGCGACTCATAATCGCCCGGTCCAGGGTTCAAGCCCCTGCGGCCCCACTCTTTTGCGTCGTCTCCTGCGGCGGCGCAGCGCGTCTTCACGTCCAGATAGGCGCGTACAATCCCTTAGGTTCCGGTTCACGTCTTGCCATAGGGGCATGACGACCCGGGTCCCCCGAATCCATAGGAGACGTAAAATGCAGCAGGGTATCCATCCTGATTACCATCCCGTTGAGGTGACGTGCTCGTGCGGCAACACCTTCGTGACCCGCACCGCTGGCAAGGAAGATCACATGTTCGTTGACGTGTGCTCTCAGTGCCACCCGTTCTACACCGGCAAGCAGAAGATTCTTGACACCGGTGGCCGCGTTGCTCGCTTCGAGAAGCGCTACGGCAAGAAGAGCAAGTAGCATACTTCACGCCAGTCCGATTCGATTTGGCATGCTCCGGCATACCCGATCGAGGACTGGCGTTTTTGTATTCTTTGACAAGTTTTGTTGCAGCATCGACCTGCGCAACCGAATAACCGAACAGAACAGCACCATACAGAAGAAAGTGTGTTATGGCAGACGAACAGTTCCCGGCGGCGGCAACCGCGCTGGAGGAGTACCAGTCCATCGAAGAACAGATGGCGAGCACCGAAGTCGTGTCCAATCCGGACAAGCTGCGCAAGCTGGGCCGTCGTCACGCCGAACTGGGTGCCATCGTAGGCGCTTACAAGACTTGGCTGCAGATTAAGGATGATTTGGAAGCTGCCCAGGAAATGGCCGCCGAAGACGCCGATTTCGCCGACGAGGCCAAGCGACTCGAATCCGAGCTGCCGGCTGCCGAGGACAAGCTCAGGACCGCGCTGATCCCGCGTGACCCGGATGACGCGCGCGACACCATCATGGAAATCAAGGCTGGCACCGGCGGCGAAGAAGCCGCACTGTTCGCCGGCGACCTGCTGCGCATGTACACCCGTTACGCCGAGAAGCGTGGCTGGAGCGTGAACGTGCAGTCCGAGAACACCACCGAGCTCGGCGGCGTCAAGGACGTACAGATCGCCATCCGCGCCAAGGGCACGCCCGCTCCCGAAGACGGCGTGTGGGCTTCGATGAAATACGAGGGCGGCGTACACCGTGTGCAGCGCATCCCCGTCACCGAATCGCAGGGCCGTATCCAGACTTCCGCGGCCGGCGTCATCGTGTTCCCCGAAGCCGACGAGGACGACGACGAGATTGAGATCGATCCGAAAGACCTGAAGATCGACATCTTCATGAGCTCCGGCCCCGGCGGCCAGTCCGTGAACACCACGTATTCCGCCGTGCGCATGACCCACCTGCCCACCGGCATCACGGTGAACATGCAGGATGAGAAGTCGCAGATCCAGAACCGCGCCGCCGCGCTGCGCGTACTGAAGTCCCGCCTGCTGGCCATGAAACATGAGCAGGAGGCCGCCGAGGCCGCCGACATGCGTCACTCGCAGGTGCGTTCGCTTGACCGCTCCGAGCGAATCCGCACATACAACTTCCCGGAAAACCGTATCGTCGATCATCGCACGAATTACAAGGCCTACAACCTTGACGCCGTGCTCGACGGCGACCTGCAGGCCGTCATCGATTCTGACATCCAAGCCGACGAAGCCGACCGTCTGGCCAACCAGCAGTGATATATGGGCGGGTTTGGCCGGTAGATGCGATGCTCGACACGCTCCGGGCCGCTCAGGCCGAGTTTTTTACGGTCGAGCATCGCATCTACCGGCCAAACCCTTACGCGTGCAATACTCTAGGCACCGGAAGATAGGGTGTAATGATTACCGCCGACCTGATTCGTCAAGCCGCCGCGCAGTTGCGCGAAGCCGGCATCGAGACGCCTGAACATGACGCCAAACTGTTGCTGGCCGAAGCCGTGAACGCCGAGTTGCGCGACATCGACAAGGCCATGCTTATGGGGGAGAGTCTGGGCGCGACTGAACAGCTGGCCGACTTCCACACCATGCTTGTCCGACGCGCCAAACGCGAGCCGCTCCAATACATCACCGGCCACACGCCCTTCCGCTATCTCGACCTGCAGGTGGGCCCCGGCGTCTTTATCCCGCGCCCGGAAACCGAAACCGTAGTCCAGGCCGGTCTTGACTGGCTGACCCAGCACGGCATGATCCACCCGCGCATGGTCGACCTGTGCGCCGGCTCCGGTGCCATCGGCCTGTCGATAGTCAGCGAAGTGCCCGGCAGTCAGGTATGGGCCGTCGAATTATCCCCACGTACCGCCGAATGGACCCGGCGCAATCTGGCGGTAACCGCGAAACGATACCCCTCCATCGCCTCCAATTACCAACTGGAAGTCGCCGACGCCATGTCACTGGCCACGCTGGCGCAACTCGACGGCACCATCGACATCGTCATCACCAACCCGCCCTACGTGCCGCAAACCGACATCCCCGAACAGCCGGAAGTACGCGACTGGGACCCTGAACTGGCCCTGTACGGCGGTTCGGCGGACGGCACGCTCATCCCTGAGCGCATTATCGAACGCGCGTACCGACTGCTCAAGCCAGGCGGCGCATTGGTCATGGAGCATGATCTCACTCAAGGTGAGCGTCTGGTGGCCTATGCCAGGGCCACCGGATTTACCGCGGCCCACACCGGCAAGGATTGGACCGGCCGGGATCGCTATCTGTTCGCGGTTTCCTGATATTTTCCAAAAATTTCAGGCTTTTCCTGTATTTTTCCGCGTTTTCCCGGAATCTTCTTCTCATTTTCCGCAATTACGCTGTCTCATAATAAGAGCAGGTTATTGCGGCTTCAAAGTCGGTCTGGGTATAACAGTCCGCGACAAACATCGAATGATTGAGAGAGACGCAAGGTGACGGCCACGAGCCGCGATGCGATTCCGTTGTATGTGGATGGACGTCTCACGCGCATATCCCGCGCGACGATTGAGTTGAACGATGTTGAAATACCAAGGAAGAAGGAAGAGGATGAACGTGAAGTTCTCCACTAAGTTCATTGCGGCCAGTGCGGCCGCGGTAATGGCGCTGTCCCTTGCGGGCTGCTCCGGCGGTAGCATGGATGATTCCTCCAGCTCCAACGCCAAGGCCTCCGGCGACTCCATCACCATCGGCACCGTGACCACCAACTCCGGTACCGCCGCCGCTTACGGCGAGGCCGAGGTCAAGGGCTTCGAGCTGGCCGTGTCCGAGATCAACGCCAAGGGCGGCATCAACGGCAAGAAGGTCAAGCTCGAGTCCATGGACGATAAGGGCGATGCCACCGAGGCTTCCAATGCCTTCAACAAGCTGTCCGGCGACAACAACGTGCTCGCCGTGGCAGGACCGACCATCTCCGCCACCACTGCCGCCGTGGCTCCGCTGGCCGATCAGGCCAAGTTGGTCAGCATCGCCCCGGCCGCTACCTCCGACTCCATCGAAACCGGCAACTACCTGTTCCGCACCTGCTTCAAGGACTCCTACCAGGGTGAGGTGGCCGCTCGTTTCGCTGCCGAGAACCTGAAGGTCAAGAAGGTCGCAGTGCTCTACGGCACCGGCGACCCGTACTCCTCCGGTGTGGGCGAGGCCTTCGCCAAGGCCGCCGAGAAGCTTGGCCTCGAAGTGGTGGACAAGGAGAGCTCCTCCTCCGCCGACGACACCGAATACTCCGCCCAGCTGCAGAAGATCCAGGCTTCCGGCGCCGAGCTGCTCTACGCGCCGTACTACTACTCCGTGGCCGGCCCGTACATCATTCCGCAGGCTCGTTCCGTGGGCTTCGAAGGCTACGTGATGGGCCCTGACGGCTACGACGGTCTCAAGCTCACCGGTGACAAGTCTCAGTACAACAAGACCTACTACACCACCCACTACTCCGCCGACGACAACACCAACACCAAGGTGCAGGACTTCATCAAGTCCTACAAGGAGAAGAACAACGCCGAGCCGAACACCTTCGCCGCTTTGGGCTACGACACCATCTACATGCTCAAACAGGCCATCGAGAAGGCCGGCAAGAACGCCACCCGTGAGGATGTGCGCAACGCCGTGGCCGGCATGAACTTCGACGGTGTGACCGGCAAGTTCACGATGGACAAGTCCGGTTCCCCGACCAAGTCCGTCATCGTGCTGGAAATGAAGGACGGCAAGCCGGTGTACAACACCACCGTGCAGCCCAAGTGAATTCCATGAATTTTCGCCGCATGATTCCGATGTCATAACATGATGTCCGCATGAACAGGAGAGTGGCCGGTTCACCGGCCCTCTCCCTTTCGTGTTTTCATGGGGCATCGCATCGCGTCGTACGGCACCACATTATTCGCAACAGATATACCAATGATTCTGCGCATTCATCGCAGACAACAATCGCAATACTTACAAGAAAGGGGGAGCAGTGATGGATCAAATCATCATGTTTGTCGGCCAGTTGTTCAACGGCCTGAAAATCGGCAGCGTGTACGCGCTGGTGGCATTGGGCTACACCATGGTCTACGGCATTATTCGACTGATCAACTTCGCCCACGGCGATTTCATCATGGTCGGCGCCTATGTGCTGATGCTCACCATTCCCGCAATCGTCGCTATGGGACTGCCCGCCTGGGTGGCGGTCATTCCCGCCATTCTGGTTTGTGTGGCCGTCGGCGTCATCGTCGAAAAGGCCGCGTACAAGCCGGTGCGTGAAAAGGGCAATTCCATGACGGCCCTGATCACCGCAATCGCCATGTCACTGTTGCTGGAGAATGGTTCCCAAGCCGTCTTCGGCGCCGACTTCCAGACCGTGCCGACCATTTTCCACCTGCCATCCATCGCGTTCGGCAAACTGAAACTGCCGGGCGACACCCTGCTGACCATCGTCATCGGCCTGGTCATCATGGCCGGTCTGCAACTGTTCGTCAAATTCACCCGCCAAGGCAAGGCCATGCGCGCCGTTTCCGAAGATAAGGAAGCCGCCGTGCTCATGGGCATCAATGTGAACTCTACCATTGCCCTGACCTTCGCCATCGGCTCCGGCCTGGCCGCAGTCGCCTCGCTGATGTACTGCGCCGCCTACCCACAAGTCTCCCCGATGATGGGCGCCATGCTGGGTCTTAAGGCATTCGTCGCCGCCGTGCTCGGCGGCATCGGTTCCATTCCCGGTGCCATGATCGGCGGTCTGGCCATCGGACTGATCGAAAGCCTCACCAAGGCCTATATCGGTACCATTACGGGCGGCATCATCACCTCGGCATTCTCCGATGCCATCGTGTTCGCCATCCTGATCATTGTGCTGCTCGTCAAACCGTCCGGCATCATGGGCAAGAACGAAGGGGAGAAGGTCTGATCCGATGAAGAAGACAATGCTTTCCACCAAACAGTCCTATCTGGTATGCTTCATCGGCGTCCTCGCCGCCTTCGGCGTGGTGATGGCGCTGTGCGAATCCGGCCTGGCCGATTCCTACATCAAGGGCATCATGATGACCGCGTGCATCGCCATTATCATGACCACCTCGCTGAACCTCACCATCGGCGTGCTCGGACAGCTGACGTTGGGCTGCTGCGGGTTCGAGGCCATCGGTGCCTACGTGGCCGCGCTGGCCTCCAAGTACATGGTGGCCGCTGGCATCGGCGTCGATCCCACCACCCGTTTCCTGATCACCACGCTACTTGGCGGCGTGGTGGCTTGCGTGTTCGGCATTCTGATCGGTATCCCGGCGCTGCGTTTGCACGGCGACTACCTGGCCATCATCACGCTGGGCTTCGGCGAGATCATTCGCGTGATCATCCAGAACCTCAAGGTCGCCGGTGGCATGGGCCTCGACAAGGGCGCCGCCGGACAGGCACTGATCGGCATTGACCGCACCGCCAACCTGTATGTCGTGTTCTGGATCATGGTGGTCACCGTGGTCGTGCTCTTCATGTTCGGTCGCTCCCGGTACGGCCGTGCCGTCAAAGCCATTCGTGATGATGAGATCGCCGCTGGTGCATCGGGTCTCAACACCACGTATCTCAAGGTGTTGGTGTTCGCGATTTCCGCGTTCTTCGCAGGCATCGCCGGCGGCATCTTCGCCCAGTACATCGGCTCGTTGAACCCGACCATGGCTGGCTGGCTCAACTCCATTAACTACGTGATCATGGTGGTGTTCGGCGGCATGGGCTCGCTCACCGGTTCGATCGTTTCCGCCATCGGCCTGACCATCCTGCCCGAGCTGTTGCGTGCCTTCGCCGATTATCGCATGCTCGCCTACTCGGTGGTGCTGGTGCTGGTCATGATCTTCCGCCCGCAAGGCATCTTCGGTTCGTGGGAGTTCTCGCTGCCGAGGCTGGTCAACCGCATGTTGTTCCGCGGAACGGCTGGTAAAGGCGCAAAATCCGCCGCCAAGACGGATGCCGAGCCGGAGACCCCCGAGACCGCAACGAAGGAGGCCTGATCATGAGCGATAACAGTCAAACCATCCTCAAAGCCGAGCATCTCGGCATCACCTTCGGTGGCCTGAAGGCCGTATCCGACTTCAACATGACCATCAACAAGGGTGAACTTATCGGTCTGATCGGCCCGAATGGCGCTGGCAAGACCACGGTGTTCAACCTGCTGACCGGCGTGTACAAGCCCACCGAAGGCGAGTTCTGGCTGGACGGAACCCGGATGAACGGCAAGAAGACCTATCAGGTCGTGCGTGCCGGCATCGCCCGAACCTTCCAGAACATCCGACTGTTCAAGCAGCTCACCGTCGAGGAGAACGTGCTCGTCGCCTTCGATGAGTCGTTCACCTACCGTATGGGCAGCGCCATCTTCCGCACCCCGGGCTTCTGGAAGCAGGAGAACGAGATGCACGAGAAGGCCATCGACCTGCTGCGCATCTTCAACCTCGAGGGACTGGCCACCACCCAGGCGGCCAACCTGCCGTACGGCCAGCAGCGCAAGCTCGAGATCGCGCGCGCTCTGGCCACCGGCATGAAACTGCTGCTGCTCGACGAGCCGGCCGCAGGTATGAACCCCACCGAAACCGAGGATCTGTTGCACTGCATCAACACGATCCGCGACCGTTTCGGCATCGCCATCCTGCTCATCGAACATGACATGAGCCTGGTGATGAGCGTCTGCCAGCGCATTCAGGTGCTGGATTACGGTCGCACCATCGCATCCGGCACGCCTGAGCAAATCGCCAACAACCCGCAGGTCATCTCCGCCTATCTGGGCAGTGACAACAATGATGACGCCGACGGCGATTCCACATCCAAGGCTGAACCGGAGCCGAGCATCGCCAAGACGATTCAAGAAGAAGGAGCACGCTGATGCTGGAAATCAAGGATCT
>JAIJEI010000239.1 GCA_022739095.1 Bifidobacterium sp. | reverse complement strand
TGTTCATGGCTCTGTAGCTCAGTTGGTAGAGCGAGCGACTGAAAATCGCTAGGTCAACGGATCGACGCCGTTCGGAGCCACCACAATGAAGCCCCGCCTTGTGCGGGGCTTTTGCATATCCGTCACATACCTACTCCGGCGTGCTGGCCGGTCAATGCAAAGGCTCGCGTTCGCCAACAACTGTCTTCCTCGCCGCAACTACGCACGCCAACAGCACCAGTTATTGATTACCGCCTGGGTGATGTATCCCACGAAGCAGGCGGTGACGGTGCGGTTGTAGTTCGGGGCTGTGACGCTCGTAGAGTCAGTATTGCAGAAAAGCACCCGCGAAATGCGCGCGCAAAGAGAATCGTGTGGGACGGCACGTGATTTTGCCGATTTTTGACGTGCCGTCCCACAGCGTTCGAAGAACGCCCTCAGAGCTGAGGGTAAAGAACGGCTCTATTCTGCGGTTCTCGGTTTATGTCATGCGGGATGGCAGATACGTCAACCGATTGACGTATCTGCCGTCCCACAGAAGTGTGGGACGGCAGATGAACAATGGTAAAACCGCGTGCCGTCCCACAAAAAAGGAGTCAGGCCTGCCACCATTGGCGCAGGGGGTACCACTTGCCGTCCGGGTGGCCCACGCGATCCGGCTTGACGGCCAGGAACTGGTGAATCTGGATGCCGTCGAGCTCGAAGTTCAGAGCGCAGGCGGCCATGTACATGCCCCATACCTTGGCGCGTTCGAAGCCTACCTGCTTGACCGCGTCATCCCAATGCTCGGAGAGATTCTGGTTCCAGTGATGCAGGGTGAGCGCGTAGTGCTGGCGCAGGTTCTCCTGATGCACCACGTTGAAGCCGGCATCATGGATGCACGATTCGATGAAGCCGGGCGCGCCGAGATCACCGTCCGGGAAGATGTAACGGTCGAGGAATTCGTCGGTACCGGGCTCGCCGTGGGGCTTGTCGTGGCTGATGGTGATCTGGTGGTTCAGCAGTCGGCCCATCGGCTTCAGAAAGCGGAACATCTCTTCGAAGTAGCTCTGGTAGTTCTTGACGCCTACGTGCTCCATCATGCCGATCGAGCAGATACCGTCGAAGTCATGCTCAGGCACCTCGCGGTAGTCCTGTACACGCACTTCGACCAGATCCTGCAGCCCTTCACGGGCGATCCATTCGTTGGCGTACGAGGCCTGTTCCTTGGAAAGGGTGACGCCGAGCGCCTTGATGCCGCGACGGGCGGCGGTGATGACCATCGAACCCCAGCCGCAGCCGATGTCCAGTAAGCGCTGGCCGGGCTGCAAGTCCAGTTTGTCGAGAATCAGGCGCAGTTTGTTGGCCTGTGCGTCTTCAAGGCTCATGTGCTCGTTGTCGAATACCGCGCAGGTGTAGGTCATGGAGGGTCCAAGGAAGTCGGCGTAGAACTCGTTGGACATGTCGTAGTGGAAGCTGACGGTTTCCGAATCGGCCTTTTCGGTGTGCGGCATCAGGCCACGCTTGATACGGGCGAACTTGCTTGGGCCCTCGGTAGCGGGCACCGGCGGCTTCTTGAAGCCGTGGCTCAGGATGCCGGCAGATACGCGGGCTACGGATGCAGGGGTGAGTGGGCGAACGTATTTGGCCAGCGACACCAGCTTGCGCATCGCCGGATACGGGTCGGCGTAGTCAATGTCGTCCACGTCAAAATCACCTAGAATGTATGCGCGCACGATGCCGATTTCATTCGGGTGCGCGAGCAGCTGGTACATGCAGTTCGGCGTGGCGATTTTTACCTTCAAATCCGCGTCTGCCGGGCCGAAATGCGAGCCGTCAAAAGCGTCGATACGAACGGGGGTGGCGGGGTCGAGAAACAGGGACGCCATCTCGCCGACCGTCATAGACTTGCCATTTGCCATTATCTACCTCATTCTCTTATGATGATCACCCCCAACTGTCGAGGTATCTTAGTCCTCTTCAAGAGACTGAAACCGTTGAATACACCATCTGGCGAACCAGTTCGCGTTCGGCTGATGAAACACGAATGGAATTAGGCATCTCGCATATTGATTGCGCTACGCGCGAGGTAAGCGGATAAGAGACGAGTTCCTCGGAGAGCATCAAGCGACTCCGGAAAATGGTCTCATCGTTGAGATTTCGGGCGATTGAACTGGTCTGGTCAATGGACAATAATTCGACAAGTGCGGAATTCCGCCATTTCTTGCCATTATTTTCAGTGTTGTTCTTTCAGCGTGTTTTCAGGTGAATGCTCATGCGCGGAGTAGACTGGG
>JAIJEI010000238.1 GCA_022739095.1 Bifidobacterium sp. | reverse complement strand
TTGGACGGATCCTTGAGGAAGTCCTTGATCTCCTCGACTTCGGCCACGGCCTCGTCTTCGCCGGCCACATCGGCGAACTTGGTGGTGGGGGTCTGGCCGTCGAGCAGCTTGCCGCTGTTCTTCTTGCCACCCATGCCGAGCATGCCGCCGGCACCGCCCATGCGGCTCATCAGCCACCAGAACAGGGCAAAGAAGATGATGAACGGCAGAATCGAGGTGATGAGGTAGCTCATCATGCTGGTCTGCTCGATATTCGAGGTCCAGCCCTTTTCGAGATCACCGTTCTCCACGGCCTTGGCCACCTGTGCGCCCTGCGCGAAGGTGTAGTAGAACTGCACTTTCTTGCCGTAGTTGGTCACCTTGCCGGTGTCGGCATTCTTCTTGGTGTAGTCGTTCTTCAGCTCAAGGCGGACGACCTGCTTGTTGTCCGTGATCTCGGCGTAGGTGGCCTTGCCCTGATTGATCAGCGCGAAACCATCTTTGGTGTCAATGGTCTTCGTACCACCGCCGGCGAACATCTGGAACATCAGCACGACCATGACCACGAGCACGGCACCCCACAGCCAGGGGGACTGCCATATCGACCGGTTCTCGTTGTTGTCGCCTTTGCCATTGTTCCCGTTGTTGCCACGGTTGAACGGGTTGGTGAACGGGTTGCCGTTGTTACGGTTGTTGTTCGGGTTCGGATTATTGCCGTTACCCGGCCCTTGCGGGAAGCTCATGCTTGCACTCCTTGGTAGACGGACGGCTTGAGGACCGCGATCGAATCGAGATTGCGGTAGCGTTCGTCAAAGTCGAGGCCGAAGCCGACGACGAACTCGTCCGGAATCTCATAGCCGGCGTACTTCACATCAACGTCCACCTCTCGGCGGGAAGGCTTGCTCAGCAAAGCGAAGACCTCCACGGAAGCGGCACCACGACGTTTCAGTTCTGCGACCAGCCACGCGAGCGTGCGTCCTGAATCAACAATATCCTCCACAATCAAAATGTGCCGTCCGCGAACATCGGCGGACAAATCCTGCCTGACTGTGACCTCACCGCTCGACACTGTGCCCGAGCCATAGCTCGACAGGCTCATGAAGTCGATCTGTACAGGGATGCTCATGGCTTGGGTGAACGCGACCAGCGTGTTCACAGCCCCTCTCAGCACCGCGACGAGCAGAGGATTCTTATCCCGGTAATCCTCGCTCGCAAGAGCGGCCATCTCTTGGATCTTGGCATCGATCTGTTCTTTACTGACCAGCTCGTGGTCAATGTCTTCCTCAACGTCAGCGATTCGCATGCGCTCCATCTTGGCACACGCGAATGACGTGTTTCTTGCGATTGGCTGAATAACCTCTGGGAAGTGAGACGCCGCCTTGGCCATGCCAATCGACGACCAGCCGGTCGATGGCGGCAATCTGGGCGGCACTGGCGTTCACACCGGCTTGGCTCAGCGCGTGAGCGATGACCCTCAACCGAATCGCCTCTGGCTCACGTGCAATACGTTTGACGCTGATCATCAGGCCGACGCCGTGGCCCGAATCGTTGGTATTGCCTGCCGCACAGGCTCGTGGCGCATCGGTCGATGCCTCTGCCGACGATGCCGACCGGTCAACTGCCGTAACCGCCTCCCCCATCACCTCGTCGGATCGCTGATCCAGATACTCCTTGTCCATTCTGGCCAGCTGTGCGCTTTCGGCGAAATGCCGGGCGACATTGAATCCAGCGAATCGCTCGATGGCCGGCAGCAGGTCATGGCGCACCCGCGAGCGCAGCGGATAGTCATCCGGCAACTCGCCGTCTACCGCATCGCCGTTGGTGGGGTCATCCCAATATTCCACATCCAGGTCTTCACAAATGCCGGTGGTTTCGGCTCGAGTAAGGGTCAGCAGCGGCCGCGCAAAAGTCGTGCCGCTGCGTGTGAAGACCTGCGGCATGCCAGCCAACGCATCCACGCCACGACTGCGCAGCAGGCCGATCAATACGGTTTCCGCCTGATCGTCCATAGTGTGGGCCAACAACACGGCAATGGCATCTGATTCATGCGCTGCGGCGCACAGTTCGTTGTACCGGGCCTGCCGTGCGGCCGCTTCAAGGCCCTCGCCGCGCGCCTGCACGGTTGCATTGCGCACGATGACCGGGCCCAGTCCCAACGCACGGCAACGATCCGCGGCCTCGCTGGCGACCTGTTCGGAACCCTCCTGCAAGCCGTGATCCACAATCACGGCACCGCAACGCACGCCCATGGACGTGCATACGATATGGCTCACCGCGGCCAG
>JAIJEI010000037.1 GCA_022739095.1 Bifidobacterium sp. | reverse complement strand
TGAATGCCGGCGTGCCCCGCGATCTGGAAGGCCAACCATCCGGCCAGATCGTGGATGATGATCTCGACTTCTACGGATTGCGCGAATACGAGCCGGGCGACGACGTGCGTAACGTCCACTGGTTAAGCTCCGCGAAAACCGGCACGTTGATGATTCGCCAATATGAGGCCACGCGCCGCACCGACACCTCGGTGACCATCAGCGTGAACCCGGACGAATACGTCAACGGCGAGGAATTCGAGATGGCGGTGTCCATCCACTCCTCCATCGGCGTCAAATGCCTGTTGCAGGATCGTCCGTTGTTCTGCCACGCGGGCAACGCGCACGGCCAGCCGCGCAACGCCATGGAGTTCCTCGACAACGCCAGTGCCATTGAGCCTGATCGTGAGGATAATCCGAATCTCGCCGAGGGCACACTGAAGCACAGTCCCGATGCTTCGTTCTATTTTTTCACTGTTGGATCGCTCAAAGACATCGAGCAAATCAAGCGCATGACCTTGGCCTTGCCCCGATCGGCCAGCTGCGTGGTATTGCAGGCCAGCGCCGGCGCCAATCGCGGCATCAGAAGATTCGCCAACTTCACATTGGCCACCATCGGCGAACTCGATGATCTCCCGCTGATCATGGGGGTGCTCGCATGACCTTCGACCATTCCGGTATCACCAATGCCGATACCGCCGCGTACGCCGGATCGAGCGGCACGTACACCGGAACTTCCTCCGGCACGTACACCGGCACGTCCACCACCACCGGCTCCTGGGCCGACTCCACGCATTCGGTTATCTGGATGACCAGAGGCAATGCGCTTCGCGGCATGGGCCTCAGTCGCCAGCCGTGGGGCAAACGAATCGCCAGCCTCGTACTCATAGCGGCAATGATGTTGCTGGCGCAAGCCAATCTCATCGACGTGTACGGCGGCGTGGCCACTTGGACGATTGCCGCTGTACCGGCCACCTTGCTGGGCGCGATCATCGCTCTGGCGGGCATGTTGCCGGCGTTGCGACTGTGGTGGCAAATCGTGTTTCTGGCGTTTGCCCAATTCATCATCGGCCCGGTGGTAACGCTGAGTACCACCACATCCCATTACGTGATTCCCACTTTGAAGACCTTGAGTTCAGGTTGGGAAATGACGTTTGGCTCGTTCAAGTACATTATTTCCGTCGATCCGCCTCTGGGCACGCAAGACGGCGTGCTGATGGCGGTATGGACCATCGGCCTGTGGCTCACGTTCCTCACCGGCGTGTTTGCCATTAATGCCAACGCATGGTTGTCTCTGGTGGGAGTACTGCCCCTTGCGGCGGCCGTGGCCGTATGCGCTCTGCTGGGTACGGACAGCGGCTGGCAACGTGCCATCTGCGGTATTGCCTTTGCCTTGCTACTGATTATCTGGCTGTCTTGGCGTCTTGAACTGCTGGAATGGGGGCGCTGGATATCCGCGCTGATCATCGTCGTGCTCGCTGCCGGCCTTGCTTTCGGGGGCACGTTGCTGGCGCCGCAGGACCGTTTCGTGCTGCGTGACCGCTACGATCCGCCGTTAAGCCCCTATGATTACACCAGCCCGCTCAGCGGCATGCGATCCTATATCAAGGACCACAAAAAAGACGTGTTGCTGACCGTCCATAATCTGCCGGCCGGAACACCGGTCAAACTTACGGTGATGGATCGATTCGACGGCACAGTATGGAACCTGTCCGATTCTTCCGAAGCCACGGACTCCTCGAATTATCACCGCGTGGGCACCACGATCAAGGCGGATGAGCAAGGCGAATCCTTCACTGCGACCTTCACCGTCAATCAGGGATTGACCGACACCTGGCTGCCGCTGGCTGGAGCGGCCACTGGCGTGAGCTTCGCCAACGATGCCGACAACGGCAATGACACGTTCTACTACAACGCGGATACCGATTCCGCCATTATTCCCGCCGGCACACGCAAGGGACTCACCTATACCGAATCCGGCATCATCGCCCGCAAGTCCACCGATAAGCAGATCAGCAGCGCGGCCGCAGCCCGCATCACCCAACCGGAAGCCCAGGACGTTCCCGATTCAGCCAGCAAACTGGCCACATCCATCGCCGGTGGCCAATCATCGGGCGGTGCCGCGGCCACGGCATTGGCCGACACGTTGAAAGACTCCGGATGGTTCTCTCATGGACTTGAAGGTGACTATCCCTCCGATGCCGGCCATGGCAACTACCGCATCAACAAGCTGCTGGCAGGCACGGCCATGGTGGGCGACTCCGAGCAGTATGCCTCAGCCATGGCACTGATGGCCCGTGAGCTTGGACTGCCTTCCCGTGTGGTCTTGGGCTTCCTGCCGAAAAACAAAGATGGCGAAATCACCGACGCCCGTACGGAGAAGACCTCGGGCAATGGCACCAAAATCGAATTCACCGGCAACGATGTCACCGCCTGGGTGGAAATCAAATTGCAGGGCCTAGGATGGGTGGCGTTCTATCCGACACCCAAGGAAACCAAGGTGCCTGATGAAAACCAGAACCTGACGCCGCCGAATCCGCAGACGCTGGTCCGGCAACCACCGATGCCGTTGACCGATCCGCTGCGCGATCAGACGCAAGCCAAGGGCCAAAGCTCACTGGCCGGCGCCGACGCCGATGATTCGTCGACCAACCTGTTCTGGGTGCGGTTCTGGCGAGTGACCCGTAAGGTGGCCCTGTACGGCAGCCCATTGTGGACCCTACTCATCGTCTGCGGTCTGATTCTGATGTTCAAGGCCATGCTGCTGGCGCGAGCGCGGCGGCATGGCAGTCCGAAAGCCCGTGTGGCAGCAGGTTGGAATGCCATACGCATGCTTGCCGAGCAAAGCGGTATTACGGCCAAGGGCACTCGTCGAGATCAGGCCGGTGCCATCGCCCGCCAACTCGACACAGATGATCAGGCTTTAATCCAGCTTGGCCGGGAAGCCGACTACGCCACGTTCTCGGGGCAAGACATTGAATCGGGCCAAGCCACCACATATTGGACAGGAGTCGACCAATTGCGCAAGGCAATGCTCGCCTCTTTGCCGCGTTTCAGGAGGATACGTACACGACTTTCCCTGAAAAGCGTGGCTATACTGTCAAAAAGACACGCAGCAAAGCCGCACACGACGCATGTCAAGCGCGCGCGTATGAGGGAAAGACGTCATGACCACAGGCTCCATCCGTATCGCGATGACCAGCGACGTGGGTCTTAGGCGCAAAAACAACCAAGACACCGGATTCGCGCAACAAGGCGTGTTCATGGTCTGTGACGGCATGGGCGGCGGCATGGGCGGCGAGCAAGCCAGCCAGTTGGCTGCCCAGCATTTCGCACAATTGGCCGCCATGCCTTCACGCACCCGTCAGGATATCGACGACACCTTGGCCCGGGCCCAGCACGACATTCTCGATCTGGGAGACCGCCTTGGCGGCGTGGCCGGCACGACCTGCTCCGGTTTGGTACTGCCCCAAGATCATGCGGATTCCGCCAGCGCCCGCAGCGCTGCTCTCTTTGGCGACGCCGATAATCAGGACTTCTCGGACCAGACCTATGTGATCAATGTCGGCGATTCCCGAACCTACCATCTCAGTCCGTTGGCGCATGCCGATGCTCCCGCCACGGATATCATTCCCGTATGGGACGCCGCCTCGCTGACCCGCATCACGCGAGACCATTCCCAGCGCCAGGAAGCCATCGATTCCGGGCAGATGCTGCCGGAAGAGGCGGAGGCGACCATTCCACGCAACATCATCACCCAATGCTTGGGCGATCCGGACGGCATTGTGCCTGACATATATGTTGCCGATCTGACCGGCCGTTTCATCATCTGTTCGGATGGATTGCACGGCGAAGTGTCAGACGAACAGATTGCGGCCATCGCCGCAGCGCATTCCAGTCCGCAGGAAGCCGTGGACGCCTTGGTGGCGGCCGCGCTCGATGCGGGCGGAACCGACAATATCACTGTGATTGTGGCCGATATGCCACTGACCGAACCCGAACATCACGCGTTCAGCGCTTTTAAACTGGACGAGGGCGAGGACATTGGCACCATTGAAGACGCAACACTACAAACACTACGGACCATACGTTCGGCATAACCGAGCGAACATAAGGAGGTAATCCCATGGTTGATTATGATGCTGCGGTCGCTGCCGTGCAGGATCCGAACGCGGACCCGATTCTGTTGGCAAAAATCGCCTACGAGAATCCGGAATTCGGCGCAAACGTCGCCGTAAATCCGCGTTGTTACCCAGGCTTGAAGCGTTGGATCGCCGAGTTCGGCGATGAGCGCGCCCGCGAGACCCTGGCGCAATACGGGTTCACCGCCGAGGCATTCGGCGGCCCAGCCCAGGATCAGGAAGCCCCGGCACAGGCGGCCCAGCAGGCTGCCGAGCAGCAGCCTGCAGACGCTTACGCCGCCGACCAGTACGCCGCAGCTCAGCCCGCTGCCGACCAGTACGCAGCCCAGCAGCCCGCCGCCGAACAAGCTCAGCAGCCCGCGGCTCAGGCGGCATTCGAGGAGCCTGCGGCCACCAATCCTTATGGCTTCACCGCCGAACAGGCCCTGACCACCACCGACCAGATGCAAATCGCCCAGATTGCCCAGTACGCGCCTGAACTACGCGCCTGCATCGCACGTAACCCCAACACCTATCCGGCACTGATCGAATGGCTGGGCCAGCTCGGCGACCCGGCGATCAACGCCGCTCTGGCTTCCCGTCAGTGAAAGGACGGCATCATCATGGCCAAACTTCCCTACCCTCCAGCACCTGAACTGGGTTGGTATTCTGACGATCCGGTGGAAGGCGCCCTGGCCTCCGCGGCCGGCACCGCTGAGCCGCAGCACAATGATTATGGGCAGCTGGATACCGGCACCGCGCAGGCCAGTGGCACTTTTGCCGCCAAGCCCGCCGCAGCCACCTCCGCGCCGGCGGATACCACGCCTCATGCCGCCGAAGGTGACATCGAAGACTGGGACAGCACCGTGCTCTCCTCGTCGTTCACTTCCAAGGCACCGAAGAAAACGTATCTGCTGCATAACGATGTCACCGGCCAGACCATCGTGATCGACAAGAGCACACTGTTGGGCCGCAAGCCATCCATGGATGTGCCGCAGGGTGCCAAGGCCGAGCGTATCGAAGACCCGACCCGCACCACGTCCCGTAATCACGCCGCCATCAGCATCGATACCGATGGCGCGTTGTGGATCGAGGACTATGGCTCGTTGAACGGCACCTACATCATCGCCGACGGCCAGGAGACCCAAGTCACCAAGGGCACACCGCTCAAGCTCAGCGCGCCTGCCACGGTGCGTATCGGAGACCAGTTCTTCCAGTTCTCCGAACAGCAGTGACCTCTGGACTGTACAGGCCAGCGATACCCCCCCCCAGATATCAAGAAACCGCAGGTAACGTACCAAGCAAGCTGTGAGAACAACTTGTACCCGTACGGTACCTGCGGTTTATTGTTGCCGTTTACTTCTTCGAGTCTGACTTGTTATCGCTGGATGAGCTCGACGAACTTGACGAGTCCGACTCCGAGTCCGACGAATCCGAATCACTCTCGCTTTGCGACGAACTGTTGCTCAGATCCGGTGCGGGGTCGCCCGGGGCCTGACCGATGGTCACAATCACGTCTCCGCTGGATTCCGGGCTCCACGCCATCCATTCCATAGCGGCATGGTCGCACACCGTGGAATCATCACCCAATGGCAATTGCGTGTACTTGCCTACGGACTTGCCTTGCGCATCAACGATGATCTGCTCATCCGTGGTCTTCACGTATATGGTCTTGGTCAGATAGTTGATGCCCTTGAAACTGCCGTCGGTCAGCAACAGACGACCCCACTGCGGCCCATCCAACACTTCCGTGGGCTTCAGATCGGACGACAGCAGGAACACGCGTTTGCTTTCGTTGCCGTTACCATCCGTCTGCACGTAGAGGGTGCCGTCGGAGAATTGGTCAATGGCCTTGACGTCCTCATCCTTGCTCAGTCCCAGCACGGCGTCCAACGATTGCCGTTTGCCGGTCGTGCTATCGATGACAAACTTGCCGCTATACGAATCATCGGTCACATACATGTTCTTGCCGAGATACCGCATTCGGCTCAAATCACAACTTGAGCAGTCCGTATCGCAGTAATTTAACGGGAAACTCATGATTTCCTTGTTGTCTTCGACCGAATACAGGTGGTACGAATTGTCCCGCACCATATATGCGTCGTACAAGCTCACGCCGCTCGCGGAGGCATTGACCTGTTTCGTATACTGGTACCCGCCAGAATCAGTGGTAAGCACGATTTTGTCTTGGAAGGTCTGCAATACCTTGGCGGTATCACTGTCATGAGTTACGCCCATCACCTGCGTGTGGTTGATGGTCGCTGAGCGCTCGTCCTTGTTAGCGGTGTATTTTTCATCGCTATGCCACGTTTTCTTGATGGCCACCATGTTGCGGGACTCGGCGAGCAACGAGTATTCGTAACCCTGCTCATAGTCGATAAGGTTGTCTTCCTCGGTTCGCAGGTCGATGCGGTCGGACAGTTCGCCGGTATCGAGATCGACCTCGTGAGCGAACAGATGCACGCTTTCCGGCGTGGTGCCCACTGCCTTGGTTTTCACCGCATAGAACACGAATACCGCCGGATTATCGCCGTACGTGGCGGCGACCTGGGGCTCGGAATACTCCTTCTCCCCCGATTCGAGCATGGATACGTGGATTTCCTTCGATTCATCCAGCGCCGGCGTCCAGACGCCGAAGGCATATTCGCCACTGCCGTCCAACGAATCGCTGGACGAACTTGACGACGAATCCGAATCGACCGAGGAATCCCCATCCCAGCAGTGGATGACGTTCGAGACCATCGCGCCGCCAGTCCACTTCCAGTCACTGGCGGAGTTGCCGTCGCATGAGAAATCGGTCATCGTCACTTCGGTGGCTGCCGGCTTGGCGGGCTCGGGTTTGGTTTTATGCTGGTCTTTGGTTGTTGTTTTAGGTTTCGACTTGGTGGTGCTGGAGGTAGTCGTTGGCTTGGCCTCGGCCTTCTGGTGCGCGTTACGCCAGAATATAAAGCCCATGATGCCGCCGGCTATCAGCGCCACTACCACAATAATCGCTATGATGATTGGCAATATTTTACGAGACTTCTTGCCGTTGTTGTCGGCACCATTGCCGTTGTTGGGCACGCCTGCACCGGTTGGCATGCCATTGTTCGAGGTCGGGATTCCTGCCGGAGGAACGGCACCGGCGGCACCGGCATACGCTCCGGGTACCGGGCTGCCCGGCACCTGGCCGCCAGGCATTGGACCGTTCGGACTGGAAATGCCCGGTTGCGGAATATTCGTTTGAGGCGCATTCGGCCGAGGTACGCTCGGCTGCGGCACACCAGACCGCGGGGCACCCGGTCGTGGCACGCCTGCTTGCGGGATAGGCTGGGGCGTGCCCGGCTGCGGAACGCTCGGCTGCGGCTGCGGCACACCCGGCTGCGGAATCCCGCGCGATGCCACTACCGTAGCGTCCGCCGGTACCGGGGCTCCGCACCGCGTGCAGAACATCATATTGTCAGGAACCGCATTGCCGCATTGTGCACATCGTTTCATAGTTCTTCTCCCCCGCTATCAGCGTCATCGCTTCGGTTCTTCTCTGCCTTCTATTGTAGGAGAGAGATCACGAATGTGTCGTCGGCCAGCGTGAAATCGCCGCCAGATGCCGCATATTCGCATCCGCCGCTTGCCAGTTCGCGGCCACCTACCGCAGTGCCGTTGGCCGAATGATTGTCGGTGATGCAAAAACGTCCGTCATCCAGCATGTCAATCACCGCATGGATACGGCTGACGTTGGTATTGCCGCCCATGTGAATGTCCGCGGTTTTCGATCGCCCGATGGTGGCTCGTGTGGCGTGCACTGTTATTGCTTTACCGTCGCGCAATCGTGTGACGGTAAAGCCTCTGGACTTGTCCGTGTAGAGGCGCAGCATCGTCTCGCCTTCGCTGTCGTTCTCGTCGGCGTGCAGCGCTCTGTTAACGGCACTGACGGGAATGATGGGGCGAGCGATACTGCTAGTGATGGGAACCCGAACGGCATCGATGTTGTTGACCGTATTCGCGCCGTGAGCGGCTGTTGCAGCGTTGGTCTCGCCCACGGCAGCAGTTGTCGCGCCACCCGCGACCGCGTTAGTCAACACATCTGGTGTCGCTCCCCTATTATCAAGGGCGAGATTTTCGCTGATATATTGTTCGCGAACGGGGTTCTCGCGGGCAAGCTGCGCTTCCTGCTTGCGGGGCGGCATTGCAGGAGCCGGCTGTACGACGGGCGCGGCCAGTGTTACGGGAGTCGGCTGTGCCGGTGTTGTAGGAGCCGACTGTGCCGACGTTGCGGAAGCCGACTGTGCCGCGTGTGCTCCCCTCGTTGCGAGACCCACCGGTGCCGCGTGCGCTCCCCTCGTTGTGGAAGTCACCGGCGCTACGTGCGCTGACGGCGTGGCTGATGCCGACGTCGCCGCAGCAGTCACCGGCGCCGCAGACTGTTGCGGCGTCGTCTGAAGTTTAGGCTTGGAGCTCAATACTGTGGCGCCAAATCGCGTGGCACCGACCATGGTGCCATCAGATACCACGGTCGCCCCAAATTGCGTCTCCGAACCATTATCTTCATGAGTCGACTGCGCTGACTGCGCTTGACGCGGCTGAACAGTGCCGGGCAGCAAATACGCCATAAAATCATGCAGAGCACCTGCATTAACCAGTGAATTGCGTCCCAGGGACTCGGCGAGCGCACGCTGATAACCTTGCACAACGGCATCCTCAAGCCGGGTCCGGCGTGCATCGGCCAATGTCTGCAGCAAAGTGGTGGCGGTGTTGCGATCGGGTTCCAGTCCCAGCGCCGGCACCACCACGAACAGCGGATACCCCTGTGCGGAGATATACACGCTTTTGGGGTCCCACTGCACGTACGACAGCGGCACGCGATGCTCCTCGCATTGCTCCATAACGGACAATACCGCCACGAGTATGCCCACATATTGGCCGCCAGGCACTACCGACCTCAGCACGCCGTGCATCGTCTCGCAATGAGTCACGTCATAATAGAAGAGAATTTCGGCACCATTGCTCTCAAACCGGAACGGCAGCATATACCAATGGCCTTCAGCAAGCCATTGTGCCTGCCCAAGATCCAACGACTCGCCTCGCGTGGTATGTATGGTCAGCGTCTGAGCCCCCGTACGCCGATCCTTAACAGTCTTCGCTCTCATATGCTCAAGTCTAGTCCCGTGCCGGGCCCAACGCTTTCCAGAGAAGCAAAACGCAGGAATAAAGCTCACCAGACCGTATGTGTCAGATTCCTGAGATGGCGACCATGATGGCGAGGAACACGAATAGGGTCTCGACCCAGATGAGTTCGGCGGAATACCACATCCAACGCGTCTCAACCCGTTTGCCGGCGCATTGGCGGGCCATCCCCACTTCGCCCGGCAGATGAATCAATGGCAATCTTGCCTACGTTAAATGCGGCGTATGCACCAACCGCCACAGTAAGAACAGAGGCAGCTATACCAGTTAACGTTGACAATGCCGGGCCACCACCAATTGCAGAAATACCAGAATATAGCTCCGCACCTTTCTTGGCATACGGAGCTACCAATGCAGCAAGTCGAGCCTTCCACCTATTCTTTACCTCAGCGTCAGATAGAGGGCCATTGGAATCCACCGACACTCTACCACCATCAAAGTGGAAAAGGTCCAGTCCATGCCCATCCAATGAGGTTTTAGCATATTTCGACCAAACCACTTTGGCTGTTTTGTTGGCGGTGCCTACAGTCAACAAATTAGTACTACCAGTAACGATATCCTGATCATGGCGGTAATCAATCAGCTTATCCTTGTGAGACTTTGCCCATTTGCGAGACTCATCCGATAAGGCGTTCCACGGATCTGCCGCACTAAAAGTACGGGCTGCCTGTTCCTTGCGAGCAGCCTCATACAGAGCCAGTCCGCCTCCCAACGAATGACCAGAAAATTCTACATGACCATAACCATGTTCTTTCGCAATACGCATGGCATAATCAGCCATGGTGTTAGCATCCTGCACTTGACCGGACTGAGATCCCATACCAAACGTCTGCACATCTTGATTAATGTCCTTGATATCTTTGGAATTGGTACCTGCATACACCACTGTTACATGTGAATAATCAATCTAATGATCTGAGACCACTGGAGCAACAATCATCCCTTGAAAACCTGTTTCTGATCAACTAATCGCCTGAATTACTTTGAATTTCGTATCGCCAATGTAAATACTTTTGTTAGTCTGAGGACGACGGGAATCTTGCTTCATCGGATCGATGGCATAACTTTTATCACATAGTTCTTTCAACTCTTCATCAGAAATCATAGTCTCTACTCATCCTTCTGCAAACAATATTTCACTTCCACATCGTTCAATGTCACGGAATCCGCGTCCAGCTTGGCGTCACGCTTCCTGACGCCGGAACCGCGGTCTCCCGCGAACCATCCCTCGTCGAACGCCACGTCATCATTGATGGTCCCACTCTCGACCGGGTTTTCTATGCTGCCCGGCTCCCCATCCACCATCCAAGAACTTTCCACCCCATTGACGCGCATACGATACGTAGTACCGGCCCAACGATGATACCAATACGGCTCAAATTCGATGCTCTTTACCCCTGAATACTTCGCCACCGTCAAACGGGCCAAATACTCTTCCGCATCACTCACCCGATCGGCAACTTGCGACTGCTCACGTTCACGCGCATTATGCCAAACATTCACACACACCACCATGCCTCCAATCACAACGATTAACACAATCAACACGGGTATCACCCAATTTGCGACCGTTCCCCGTCCGCGAAACTGTGCCCGGTTCACCTGCGATGGTCTTGCAGGTATCGGACTTCCATTCGGTAATGGAACACGCTCCATATGACCTCGCTTCAGAAACGAATCGAATCTACTTTACTTCTATTAGTTTCGCTCTCATACTACCAAAACACAATACGTCACCTAAAGACATGCCGGTACGCAAAAACTTGGTTAGCTGTATTCTGGTTCCGTGTGCCTCTAGCCACGTACCATTTGCGGAATCACAATCCACAACCCAAACTTGACCAAGTGGAGTGACACCGAATTCGAAATGTCGCCGCGAAACCTGCTGACTCGAATCATGCAGCACCGCAAATGCATCATACCCGTCCGAGGGACTCGCCGGCATACGGCCCGCTCCGCAACGATTCCGCACGGGAACACGTTGGCCATCAGAAAACTCCAGCATATATCGCCGATTCACCGGTAAAGGCATCGGCACTGCTGATATCCGCGACGCTCCTTGTGATACTACAGGAACGGATACCGGCATTCTCTGGATTACCGTTGGATTACGATCACGCTCTTCACTCACAATCGGCTGGATTTCTTTAGGTAATACGGGTAATTCGCTATACACTTGAGCCGTATTGGAAGCAGTACGTATCACTGATTTCTTTTTTCTTATGTTCACTCAGTATCAGTTCCTCGCTAATGACGATACAGAAGGAAATTCCGATGATATGGATATAATGTGTCGCCTAATATCGTCTACATCCGAAGGCTCGCTAAGAGCTTCCTGTAGGGAAGCCGATATTACGCCAAGGTGTGCGAATCCACGTCCAACGGGCATATCGCTCTTCAATTGTGATCGGCGAATCTTAATATTGATCAAATCTTGATCCATCAGATTCTCGGGCTTCAACAACACACCTTGCCGAATCGTTTTCACTTTAGAAGCCCAATTACCGAAGCCCGATGGAAACTCTCCAGTGTCGCCAGCAAACACGAAGCTAGCGTTGTCGGGCTCCAACATTCCTATTTTTGCCATAATCCAATTAGATGCTGGAATATCCTTAAGCAATTGACAATCATCGAAAATAAACAACGCCCGAGAATCATTCACATAAGTGTTTAAAAGATCCTCAGTAATTTCAACGGGAGTGGTGGCAACACGCTCCACACCGTCCATACCGACAAACGAACGCATAGCATTATTCTTTGGTGCCGCAATGATTACATGATAGCCACTCAGCAATGCACCATTGACAATAGTCACCAGCATAGTGGTCTTGCCACTTTGCGGTGTGCCGTAAATTGGCAGCACAGGAATTTACTTCGGATCAAACAGAATTGGCTCATTGTCTTCGCCACCGACTCCGAGAGGTATGATGCACTCTTCCCTATCAGAAAGATCTGCATCCCGAGATCCGGTCATTTGCGAATACACCTGCGACAATGTAATCTCATCAGGCAATTGTTCAATGGTAAACGGCCTCAAGATTTTGGGCAAGTCATGATCCCTTGTTGCCCGTAGTCGAACACCAGTAGCACGTATCAGCTCTGATTCCTCTTGGCCGGACGAGTCTTTGCGAATTTTCGCAATCTGTATTTCTCCGCTATCTTCCGATCGATATCCACGCCCGTCTGGAATTTCATCCGGCACATCACGAGCCGACATACCCACTTCTGTATAGTCAGTGGAGTCTATCAAACGCAATAGTACTTTGCTACCAGCCAACACGGACATACGACCGAGCAATAATGAATGATCACCAGTAACAATGAAGTGTATACCTGAGGACGCCCCCTCACGCATCAGTATTTGTATACGATCAATCAAAGAGCCACCATCGTAATTTTGAAACACGGAATTAAAACCGTCCCATGAATCCAACATGATAATAATATGCGGCAATCGACCGTTCGAAGACTTGCTCGACAGATTGTATTCATCAATACTGCTATAACCATCGCGAGACAGCAGAGACGATCGTCTTTTACACTCCGCTTCCAACTTGCTCATAAGACGTTCAATCTTTTGCGTCTCACTGCGCAATGCCACCACACCCACATTGGGCAAAGCCTGTAGCGGTGCAATTGCACCATTGCCTCCATCGATGCAATAAATATGCACGTATTCGGGCGAGTACGTAACGCTCGCAGAGTAAGCGATGGTACGTAGCGCCGTAGATTTGCCAGATCGAGAGGTGCCAACAATGAACATGTTTCCCAAAGAACTCAATTCAACAGACACCACACTCTGCCTTTGTTCTTGCGGATAATCTCCAATCGCGAATGGGATTGAGACTTCAGCTTCAGCACTAGCTTTTATCGTATCCCGAACAATCATCGTTTGCAGGTCAGAAAGCTCCACGCGCTCCGATAATGCCGGCAACCAAGGCTGACGCTGCTGCGGAATATGCTCACGACGAGCTGCCTCATTAATCGCATCCACTAACTTTTTAAGATCTGTTACGTTGACGTCACCACTACTCTTCTTGGATTTAGGACGTTGCGGAGCAGCTACGCCAAGACGAGGGAAAGGCAAAGACCGTATGAAAGGAGGTCGAGTCTGTTCAGCAGTTTTGTCAGTCAGCGGATCAATGTATCGACCTCCTACACGGGCTGATTGGAACGGGATCAGCGAGCTGGAACCCAACCTTACTACCGCACGACCTGGTGTGGATTTTGAAATCAGTGCGGCATCTTTTGCATCGATCACATCT
>JAIJEI010000237.1 GCA_022739095.1 Bifidobacterium sp. | reverse complement strand
GCCACGAAGCCGGAAACATGTCCGAAGCCGAGCGAGGTGGCCAGACCGGCCTTGACCGGGCGACCAGCGGTCTCGCGACCGAACTCGTCCTCGCCACCGCCGATGCGCAGGGGCTTGCGGACCCAGACCATGTGGTCGTCGCGCTGGAGCTTCGGATCCACGCAGTCGAGCGCCGCGTTCGCCGGAATCACACCGGACTTGAACAGCTGCGTCAGGCCGTTGACCTGGAAGATGCAGGCACCGCCCTTGGCATGACCGGTGAGCGTCTTCTGCGAGATCACGAACAGCGGGTTGCCGTCGGTACGGCCGATGGCGTGAGCCAGCGTGTTGTGCAGCTCGGATTCGTTCGGGTCGTTGGCGTTGGTGGACGTGTCGTGCTTGGAGACCACGACGATGTCGTCGGCTGAGACGCCGAGCTTGGCCAGGTCGTGCGCGAGCTTGGAGTCCTTGCCACCGAGGCCGGCAGCCAGGGCGCCGAGGCCCGGAGCCGGGATCGAGGTGTGGGCACCATCCGCGTAGGAGTGGATGAAGCCGACCACGGCCGCAACCGGCAGGCCGAGCTTTTCGGCGATGTCACCGCGGGTCACGAGGATCGTGCCGCCGCCCTGGGATTCCAGGAAGCCGCCACGGCGACGATCGTTCGCGCGGCTGAAGAAGCGCGCGTCGATGCCCTTGCCGTACATTTCCTCCGAGTTGGCGGTGGCGTTCATGTTGCCGAAGCCGATCACGGATTCCACGCCGATGTCGTCGATCGCACCGGTGACCACGAAGTCGGCCTTGCCGAGGGCGATCTTGTCGACGCCCTCCTCGAGGGAGACGGCTGCGGTGGCGCAGGCGGAGACCGGCTGGATCATGTTGCCGTAACCGCCGATGTAGGACTGCATCACGTGAGCCGCGACCACGTTCGGCAGCGCTTCCTGCAGGATGTCGGTCGGGATTTCGTGGTTGAGGAAGCGGTCGAGATACAGCTTGCGCATCGACATCATGCCGCCGAAGCCGGTGCCCTGGGTCGAAGCCACCAGCGAGGGGTGGATAGACTCGAGGATTTCGGCCGGGGTGAAGCCGGCGCCCAGGTAGGCGTCCACGGTGGTGACAATGTTCCACAGGGCGATCTTGTCGACGTCGCCGACCATCGAGGCGGGGATGCCCCAGCGGGTCGGGTCGAAGCCCTTCGGGAACTGGCCGCCGACCGTTCGGGTCATGGTGGCGCGGCGCGGCACGCGGATCATCGAGCCGGCGTGGCGGGTCACGTTCCATTCGCCGGATTCCTCATCCGGGGCGATGGTGGTGTGCGCCTCGTCCAGCTTGACGTATTCGGCGGCGACTTCGCGGGTGGGCACGGAGAAGGTGACGTCGTGGTCGAGGAAGACCTCGGCTTCCTCTTCGTCGGCACCGTCCTTGTAGTCGTCGCCCATGCCCTCCTCGAAGGGGCGGATGCCGGAGCGGGCCACGACCTCGTCGTGGTAGCGCTCGGCGATGTCCTCTTCGGGTACCAGGTTGCCGTCGGTGTCGTACCAGCCGGGCTTTGGGCTGTCGGCCCAAGTCAGCAGGCCCATGTTCCATGCGAGTTCGAGCACTGCGCCGGCGCTCAGGTCGACGGTGCCGTCCGAGTGGATGCCGAGCTCGGCCTGGGTGCGCGTACGGCCGGAGCCCCACGGGCCCAGCTCACCGACGGAGACGATGACGATTTCGTCTTCCGGCTTGGCGGTGACGTTGGTCCAGTCGTTGAGGTCGACCGGGGCCTGCTTGGTGACGATCGGGGTGGGCAGCGCCTTGATTTGCTGCCCACGCGAGGAGTCGGACAGTCCAGTGGACCGTCCGGCGACGGAGCCATCCGTTTCCTGAGACGAGGCCGCGGCAGCTTCCTTCTCGGCGTCGGCCATGGCCTCCGCGCGCAACGCCTTGATGTCGATGGGCTCGGAGCCGAGGCCACCGGTCAGGTCCACGTCGAGCGGAGCCTTGAGGGCCTGTTCGCGCGATTCGGCAGTGCACAGGTCGAGCAGCTTGGCTGCGATCTGCGCGGTGGAGTAGGTGTGAATGCCGTGACGCTCGACGACGGCGACCAGCGGGTCGTTGCCGCCCATGAGGCCGGTGCCACGCACCCAGCCGATCTTCGGGTGAGCGAAAGTGACGCGGTTCGACCACACCTTTTCGGCGCGGGCGCGATTGACGATGGCGTCAAAGGCGCTCTTGACTTCGCCGTAGGCACCGTCGCCGCCGAATACGCCGCGGTTCGGGGAACCGGGCAGCACCACGTGGAGCTTG
>JAIJEI010000236.1 GCA_022739095.1 Bifidobacterium sp. | reverse complement strand
CGGCGAATTCCGCGAGTTTTCGCAGGAAGAGAAGCGCCAGTACCGTGAGGAGAAGCGCTCTGAATACATGAGGCGTCCGCGCCGTAACTCCGACGGCACGATGAGCTTCCCCTCGCAGAACCCGTACACCGACCGTCGCCCCGACGAGCCCAAGATGCCCAAGGGCATGGAGTGGTCGATGCTGTCCAAGGATGAGCGTGAACGTCTGCGCGGCCTGTCCAAGGAGCACGCGGAGAACATTGGTCTGCACATCCTTGCCGCTTTCGCGCTGGAGGAGAGTGATCCCGAACTTGCCTTGGAGCACGCCAAGTGGGTGGCCCGTCAGGCCTCCCGCATCGACTTTGCCCGCGAGACGCTCGCGTTCGTGGCCTACCGTCAGGGCGACTACAAGCTGGCCCTGCGTGAGTTCCGTACCGCCTACCGTATGAACGGCTTCCTCGACTACCTGCCGTTCATCGCTGACTGCGAGCGTGGTGTCGGTGAACCGAAGAAGGCCGTGGAACTGGCGCTGTCCGATGAGGGCAAGCAGCTGCATGGCGCTCCCAAGGTCGAGATGTTCCTGGTGTACGCCGGTGCCCTTGGCGATTTGGAGATGTGGGACAAGGCCATTGAAGTGGTTCATACCGTCGGCCGCTCTCAGGGTCTTCCGGGTGAGTACCGTATGCGTGCCGTGCAGGCCGAGCAGTACTTCCTTGAAGAGGCCGGCCGCAGCAAGGAGGCCGAGCAGCTTAATGACCTGCTGGACCGTCTTGAGGACCAGTATGCCGACGAGGAGATTGACGAAAACAGCGACGACGTGGTGATCGACCACGATCTCGAAGACATCACCGACGACTCCGACGTGCTCGAGAAGCTCGGCATCGATCCGGACGAGGCGCAGTACGCCCCGGATCTGGAGCAGGAATACGGCGATGAGGACGACGAGGCTGAAGACGGCGATGCCGAGTCTGATGAGGCCGACGAGACCGATGATGCCGATGTCAAAGACGTTGAGTCCGAAGATGCATCGGAAGAATCTGAGGAATCTGAAGCCGATGAGTCTTCTGAGTCCGAGTCCGCTGACGATGCCGTTGAACCGGCCGACTCCACCGAACCCGAAACCGAAACCGAAGAGTGAGCGGCGTAATGACCCGTTTCCTCAAAGGCACCGATCGCCCGCTCGCCGAGGCCTACCAGCTTGCGCTGCTGGATCTCGACGGCGTGGTGTATCGCGGCAAGAATCCGGTCGAATACGCAGCCGATTCCATTCGTGCGGCCGAAGCCGCCGGCATGACCATCGAATACACCACGAACAACTCCTCGCGCTTCCAGCACGTGGTGGCCGACCAGCTCAAGGGCTTCGGCTTGGACGTGGAGCCATGGCAGGTCATCACCTCTTCGGTGGTGGCCGCCCGTATGGTGGCCAAGGCGTTGCCCGCCGGTGCGCGCGTACAGGTATTGGGTGCCGAGCATTTGCGCGATGAGGTCACCCGCAACGGCCTGACCATCGTGGACGGCCCCCAGGATCATCCGCAGGCCGTCATTCAGGGCTGGTACCCGGATATGACCTGGCAGATGATGGCCGACGCCGCGTTCGCGGTCGAGGCCGGAGCCACGTATTTCGTGACCAACCGCGACCTGACGATTCCTCGTGAACTGGGCATCGCCCCCGGCTGCGGATCGATGATTCGCGCCGTGATCACGGCCACCGGCGTCGAACCTGTCGCCTCCGCTGGCAAGCCGGAAGCGTACATGTACGATGAGGCCCGCGAACTGAACGCCGCCGAAGGCCATGATCTGGTGCCCAAGGAGGCGTCCATCGCCATTGGCGACCGCCTCGACACCGATATCGAGGCCGGTAACCGCGGTGGCTACGATTCGCTGGCGGTGCTGACTGGTGTCACCAACCCGACCGAACTGATGCTGGCTCCGGCACACCTGAGGCCCACATTCATCGCCCTTGATCTGCGTGAACTCGGTGTAGCCCAACCGGAGCCGGTCCGCGACGAGAGCGGCACCTGGGAATGCCGCAAGGCTAGCGCTTGGTTTGAAAACGGCCAGGTACGCGTCAGCGACCCCACCAGTATGGACGGCCTGCGCGCCGCCGTATGCGCCGCATGGGAAGCCGTCGACCAAGGCGCACAGCTTAGTGAGGCCACGGTACCGGTGTTCGCCATCGAGGCATAGTCCTATGCCTACGGATAGCGAACACGCGCCGGTCACCGAGCGATACCCCGAACTTGCGGATATCGATGAACAAGACAACGACCGCAAGCTTGAGACCTATCGCAA
>JAIJEI010000235.1 GCA_022739095.1 Bifidobacterium sp. | reverse complement strand
TTGTTCGGGTCGAAGGGGACGATGAGGTCTTCGCCGCGCCACTTCAGCTCGCGCAGGCTGGCACCCAGTTCGGTGACGACGGCACTCCATTCGCCGGACGAGATGGCGTATTGGTTACCAGTGCGAGGCTTCAAAGCCATAGTGCACACTCCTTTGTGAAACGAATTGTTACCGCTCACAATCGTATCGCATAAGTCCTAAGGCGCGGCGGCATATAAGAATAAAAATTGGCTCCCCACTTGAACTGGCGGGGAGCCAACGTAACGGAACTACTTCTGGACTACTTCGTAGCAGACCACAGTGGTGTAGTCGCCGTTGGGGGCGAGCGTCACCAAGTGGTCACCAGTGCGGAAGGTATTGGCCGGGGCGGTCATCGGCTCGACGGCGATACCATACGGATGCTCGGAGAACGGCGCGCCAGTGGCGGTGTAGCACTGCCAAGCATTAATCGTCTCATCGCCAATGAGCTTCACTTCGATACCGTCCGGGCGGGTGAATGTGGTGGTGGTCGTACCATCGGCGGCACGCTCCACGTCGACCCAGGCATCATCAAAAGCGCGGCCTTTGAGCGTCGGGCCATCGTTCAGGTCGTAGATGCCGGTAACCGGTTCGGTGCCGGTAGGAATCAATGCCTCGTTCACCGTCACATGACTGGCGGCCTTGATCTGCAGGTGGCAGGCGGCGGAGTCGGCATCGCGTTCGGCGGCAGTCGCGCCCTGCTTGCCGTTGGCCAGCCACGGATGCAGGCCGAGAGCCCATGGTGCCGGCTCGTCGCCATCATTGCGGGCATTGACGGTCACGGTCATGCCGTTGTCGCCGAGTTCGTAGGTGACGGTCACGGTCACATCGAACGGGTATCCGTCCAGGTTGGGGAAGCGCAGCGAAAGCGTCACGGCGCTATCAGTCAACGATTCAAGCTTCCACATGTAGTGATAGGCGTATCCGTGATTCGCATTGTTGCGCGGTGCGGGATGATATTCGTTGACCGGCGCGCAGTAATGCTTGCCATTGAAATCGTATTCGCCGTTTTCGATGCGGTTTGGCCACGGGGCCAACACATAGCCGTTACAGGTGGGGGTCAGGTCGTTGGCTCCGAACGGGCAGAAAATTTCCTTGCCCTGATAATCGAATCGGCGAATCTTGGCGCCGAGTTCGCAGATGACGGCGGAATAATCGCCGTAGTGAATCGAATACTGATTTCCGGTGCGTGGCGTTTTACTTGTCATGGAATCACTCCCGTAGTGAGGTGTGGTGGGCCGGTAGCTCCTGCTATCGCTGGCCCCAGTCTAGCGCGTCTCCTCTATCGAGGCGAGGATTGGCGATATGCGGCATATAATAAACAATTCGTACAAACACGGTAGCAATACGTGGAGTGACGAGTCTCACACCATCATGCAAGAAGCACGTGGATTCCTTGGAAACCGGTGATTCGTGGGAGACGCGGGAAAGATGTGACGGCAGATTCCTGTAATCCCTGCTTTACACTGGAAAACACTATTGACGCTCAGGAGGTTCCGATGACCAAAAACGTTGTGCTCGCTGATCCGCGAGGCTTCTGCGCGGGTGTGGACCGCGCGATTCTTACCGTACAGACCATCCTCAAAGCCGCGGAGGCTTCAGGAAAGCGGACGCGTGAGGATGGACTGCCCCCGGTATATGTGCGCCGGCAGATCGTGCACAACAAGCATGTGGTCGAGGATTTGGCCGGGCAGGGCGCGGTGTTCGTCCAGGAATTGGCGGAGATTCCGGATGCCGCTGCCCAAGCGGGTATTCCGGTGGTGTTTTCCGCCCATGGCGTATCTCCGGTAGTGAAGGCGGAAGCCGAACGTCGTGGCATGCATGTGGTGGATGCCACCTGCCCTCTGGTGGGTAAGGTGCACCGTGAGGTGCTGCGTTTCGTGCGCGAGGGGTATGAAATCGTCTATATCGGGCACAAGGGCCACGATGAAGCGGTCGGCGTGGTGGGGGAGAGCCCCGAACATGTGCACTTGATCGAGCATGAATCGGATGTCGATTCGTTGGATTTTGCGCCCGACACCAAGCTGGTGCTGCTTTCGCAGACTACGTTGAGCGTGGATGAGACAGCCGGCACCATTGCCGCGCTGAAGGCCAAGTTCCCGTGGATTCAAGAGCCGCCGAGCTCGGATATCTGCTATGCCACGTCGAATCGTCAGGCTGCGGTCAAACTGGTGGCCCAGCAGTCCGATTGCGTGGTGATTGTCGGATCGGCCAACTCCTCGAATTCCGTGCGACTGATGGAGGTGGCGCAGGAGGGC
>JAIJEI010000234.1 GCA_022739095.1 Bifidobacterium sp. | reverse complement strand
GCTGCTTGACTCCGTGCTGTACACTCGCAGCATGGAAATGAAGAACGGCTTCCACATGTCCGACTTTTAGTCCGTATTGAGCTCCCCTCCCTGAGGGGAGCTGACCGCGAAGCGGACTGAGGGCTAAGCTGTTAAGAAAACAGCCCAGTGGACTGTTTTTAGGCGAAGAGGCGGCGGCAGCCGCCCCACCACCCCGCCCCACCATCATCAACACAGAAAGGCTTTATATGACCACTATCGAAGACTTCACCAGCCAGTACGGCCTGGTCCAGAAGATCGACGCATTCGGCTACATGAAGTACCTGGCCGAGAACCCTGACGCCCCGCGCAAGCACGGCAAGGTGGTGCTCGTCACCGCCGATACGCCGCTCAAGGCATCGCGCGGCGAAGGCAAAACCACCACGACCATCGCCCTGATCGATGCCTTGAACAAGCGCGGCATCGATGCGGCCGCCGTGCTACGCCAGCCGAGCATGGGTATCACCGCAGCCGGTTCCAAGGGCGGTGCCTCCGGCGGCGGCAAGGCCTCCCTGACCCACCCCGAGCTCATCGACTGGGGTCTGTGCGGCGAAATGGGCGCCATCGAGGCGGCCCAGAACCTGCTCGTCTCCTTTGCCGAGAAGGCCATCGATGACGGCAAGCTTGACACGATTCTCGTGCCGCGTGTCTCCGAGATGCCGAGCCGCTCCCTGCGCTCCACCGCCGTGGACTACGGCAAGGGCAACGTGCCGGAGAAGGTCGTGCTCACGCCGACCTGCGAGCTCATGCAGATCGTGGTGCTCTCCCGCTCGATGGATGAGATCTCCGAGCGTGTGTCCAAGATGATCGCCGGTACCAAGGACGGCAAGGCCGTGACCTTCGGCGAGTTCGTGGACCTGTGGCGCATCACCGGCATTCTGGCCGACGCGGTCAAGCCGGCCAAGACCGAGACCGTAAACGGCTCCCCGGTCTACGTGCACGGCGGCCCGTTCGCCAACGTGTCTATCGGCATCCCGACGCTGGTCTCCGTGGGAATGGCCTGCGCCCTGCATGACGTGGTCGTCGTCGAAGCCGGTTACGGCACCGACGCCGGTGCCCAGAAGTGGCTGGACATCGCCTGTCGCGAGTATGGAGCGCAGTGGCCGTCCGCCGCCATCGTGGTGACCCGCGCCTCCACCTGGCGCGACGATCCCGAGTTGGCTTGGCGCTACCCGTTCCACGTGCAGCGCTTGGAGAACCTGGATATTCCGGCATTCCCGCTCATCAACCTGTGGGAAGGCGAGGACGATCAGGTTCCGTCCCTGAAGGCCACCGCCGACGAGCTGGGCTTCCGCACGCCGATTATCGGCAACCTGTTCCGCGACGGCGGTGAGGCGCTGGCCCCGCAGCTTGACGGTTTCGTCGACGCGCTGCAGAACGGCTCCATGCCGGCCGAACCGCATTCGCACAAGGGCATGACCCTGACCGAGAACGCCAAGTGGGTGGCCGAGAACGCCTACGGCGTGCCGGCCGAGCGCGTGATTTACAAGCCGGGCTTCACCGAGTCCGTGTCCGAAGCCATGGAGCTGTGCCAGAGCGCAGGCATCTCGCTGGACGATCTGGCGTTCGTGGCGGTCAAGTCCCCGGCGACTATGACCGACAACGACCGCGCCCCCGAAGAGGAGCGCACCGTGACCCTGAAGAAGGTCGAAGTGCATGCCGGTGCCGGTCTGGTCCACGTCAACCTGACCACCAGCCTCACCACCCCCATGCCCAAGATTGTGTGATGACAGGCATGAGGTGAGGTAACTCGCTTTCGAGGGGCTGATTTCCGGTTTTCCGGAGGTCTATCTGCGTTTCGAGGGGCTCTTCGATTGCGAAACCCGGAGTATGACCATTGAAATTGCAATGTTTATACTCCGGGTTTCTTGTTTTAAGAGCCCCTTGAAACGCTAGTAGAGCTTCTGAATGCTGGAAATCAGCCCCTTGAAACGTAGAAAGCCCGCCACCGGCGGGCTTTCTGCATCTGAGCTTCCCTCTTGGAGGGGAGCTGTCAGCGAAGCTGACTGAGGGGAGCCAGAATACGCAAACTAGAAGTTGTCACCCTGAGCCGTTAAACGGAAAGCGCGGTGGGCTGTCCGTAGGCGATGCGAGCAGCCATGTTGCGAGGGGAATGGTGGCAACTAGAAGTTGCCGCCATTCCAACCCCAGTCGGTGGTGGCGGTGTAACGGATGTAGGTGCGGTCCTCGGGAATGCCGAGCGTGGAGTTCAGCGCGGCCATAATGCTCTCGGTCAGCTTTTCCCAAGCAGAGCCCGGCAC
>JAIJEI010000233.1 GCA_022739095.1 Bifidobacterium sp. | reverse complement strand
TCTTGCAGGCGTTTCTGAACTGTGGTGCAAACAACGGCGTGACGCGATTATCATCTGGTGTATACGCAACGGATTCGACCGCATCGCCACGGACGACGAACTCTACCGTTTGGGAGAGCCCACGCTGCTCCAGGCCGATTGAGGGACCACGACTCGGGTATAGGCCGGCGTAAGAGGACAAAAGGAGAGACATGGACGACAAGCAAGCGATGCATGCGATGAGCATCGACAATGCCTACCATGTCGAGCGCACACTCGCCCGTGGGCCGTCCGGTGTCACCGAACTGGTGAGCATCGCTGGCACCGGCCCGTTCGTACGCAAGAAAATCCCCTCTCCCTTGGCGCAGCGCAACGTGTGGGCGGCGCTCAGCGCATGTCAGAGCAACCGTCTGCGCGCGTGGAGGCAACGTATGAGCTGCCCGACCGGTTCGTTATCGTCTATGATTACGTGCCGGGCGATACGCTTGCGCACATCGTAGAGGAGAACGGGCGGCTTGCGCCGAATGTGGCCGTACAGCTTATCGGCCAAGTTTGCGAGGCAGTGCAGGAGCTGCATCAGCACGGCGTCATCCACCGCGACATCACACCGGCCAATATCATCGTGGCTCAGGATGGCGCTCATCTTATCGATTTCGGTATCGCGCGCATTCAATCGGCATCGAACAACCGCTCACGGGATACCACGGCACTTGGCACTTACGGCTTTGCCTCACCCGAGCAATATGGCTTTGCCAAAACCGACGCGCGTTCTGACGTGTTCTCTTTGGGCCGACTGCTCGGATTCATGCTGACCGGTGCCTATCCAGACGACAACAACTACGATAAGCTGCTGAACGACAATGCCATCGTGACCCCGCACCTGCGCGCTGTAATCAGTCATGCGTGCGCGTTCGAGCCAAGCCAACGACCGCAAAGCGTTCCCGAATTCCATCAGATGCTGTTCTCCGCAACAGACTCGGCTGCCGTCAGCACGCAATTGCCAAGCGATGCACAACGCGCAACGCGCAACGCGCGTACCACGAATATTCGATCGCCTGAACTTGAGCAAACGCGCCATCGTCTTATGGTCCGCCGCCGGCGCAGTACTGGTGATTGCGGCCATTGTGGGCGGCATCATCTTCGCCGGGCATCTCGGCGTTACCGGGCCGGCGAAGTCGCCCGATTCCTCAATGTGATCCGATGGCTCATCATCGAACGGTTCAGGCGCGGGAAACGCTGACAACGCCGATGGGGCCGATGGGGCCGATGGGGCCAGCGGCAATAACAGTACCGGCACAAGCGGCACCGACGCGGTTGCCGACAATCCGCTGGAGCTGGTGGAATCCGGTTGGTCTGTAAGCCAACAGGGGTACGTTAGCTACGCATTCGCCCTGCGCAACACCAGCACAACCCTGCAGGTACGGTATCCAGAAGTCGCCATCACCGGGCGAGCCAAAGACGGCTCCATCGTGTTCTCGCAGACGCAAACGCTGAATATGGCGTTCCCGAATCAGACTATATATAACGCCGGGCAAGCGGGTCAAGGTACCGCACCGGCCACCGTGGACTTCGTTGTGCTCAGTCCGAATGAGTACAACGTCACGGAAACACGAGGCACTGCCACTTTCCCCATCAGCGGAATCTCCAAAGTGCGCAACAACGACGGCGGCACGACCTTCAATGGCGAAGTCCGCGCCGTGACCGATGGTTTCGAGCCTTCAGATGGACAGCAGATCAAGGTTTCCCTAGTGTTGCGGGATAAGCAAGGTGCCATCATCTATGGAGAAACGGCATTTGTGGATTGGCCGGACAATGGCCAATCCATGCCTTTCTCGATACTGGTGTACGATTTGCTGGATTACACGTCCTACGAGGCGTATGCACAAATTTGGTAGTTCGGCTTAATCGCCATCAGGCCGCGTTACGCGCCGCATCGACACTAGTGTTGCGCCGTGCCTGGCCGAACAGGTAAACGCCGATGGGCAGGGCCAGCACGCCGCCGATGATGAACACCAATGAGAGTGGAATCACATCGGCCTCGGTCTGGATGATGGTGCGCATCGGGACTTTGCAGATGGCCGAAGCCAAACCGTTCACCACATCAATCAGCAAATACGCCAGCATATTGTGAACCACGCCAAGACCAACGACGAAGACGCCCACCAGAGTGATGCCGAAGGCGACCACGCGCATGTTGTTGCGGACGATGATGACGCCGAATCACCGATCATCCTTTGGGAACAGCGCGTCGAAGGCATGTTCCATCACGGACTTACGGCGGATCACACCGACGAGTCTGCCATCGCCATCCACCACC
>JAIJEI010000232.1 GCA_022739095.1 Bifidobacterium sp. | reverse complement strand
GTGGAACTACGCCTGCTCTCGGTGCTCTCGCTTATATCGGCGACGTTCGCGCTCGCTCATGCCACCCCAAATACCGAACCGCTCATCATGATCGATGGCCCATTTCAGGCATTGCTCACGCACTTCGCATTTTGCGCACACACGTTTGGCATCACGGGTCGAGCCTCCCTTTTCCGGGAAGAACGCCTCCGGATCGGTTTGCGCGCACAACGCCTTGTGCTGCCAAGATACATCGCCATCAGGTCGGAATAGTCCCCACAATTCATGCCATGGCTCTTCGGCTGAATCGTCGACCACACCCCACATGCGATTCTCCTTGCCTATTGAGCTTTTCATACGGACTAAATTACACACATGCAATTTCGGTTTTGTCAAATTCTTTCTCGTGTCATTACATCATTTTTATGGAACTGTGTGCTATGGCGTGAACGCGATGCCCTGACGCCGTTGCACATGATATTGTGCCGTTCCTGCGCAGGAACACCATAGCGCAGGAACACCCGGCGGATGCTGTGTCAAAGTGTCATTCAGACAATCGACAGTTTCAGGAGGGGTTATGACGCAGGAATCAGGTGGGACAGATCCGCATATCAACCCGCCAAGCTTCATCCCTGCGGGAAATCGACGCACCCGGCCTTCCGGGCAGGTGCCACGCTCCTTCGCCCCCGCCCGAACCTCGCGCCAGTCAGGTCAGGCTCCATCGGCCCGTCCGTCCGCCACGGGAAATGACGTCGAAGAGCCCCAACCGAACGCCAACGCCCTGGCAAGCGCCAGCGTCGCGGACAACGGCAGGCGGACTCCGCCCAGTTTTTCTCCGAAAACCGGACGTGCCACCCGCAGCACGGCTCCGGATGCCGCCGCACCGCGCAGCATTCCGCCGTCGCGAGCACGGATGTCTTCCGGCTCATCCCGCAACGCCGTGCGCAATCCGTCGGATATGCCGGTTTCCCGACCCTCATCGCCAGCAGCAAACGTGTCCACGAAGTTCAGCCATCTTGGCCGGCCGGCGGCGGCAACGGCGAAAACGGTAACGGCACGCCGTCCGCGAGCCCTGCGCATCACCCTATGCGCAATCGCGGTACTGGCGGCGGCGTTGATTCTTTCCGTTTTCGGTGCCTGGCAATGGGTGGACAGCAAACTGAACCGGAGCGACTGGCTGACCGACACCCCCAACACGCCGGCCTCGACCTGGCTGATTCTCGGCTCCGACGAGCGAGACGGTTCCACCGATTACGGCGGCGTAGACAATATCTTTGGCTTCAGAACCGATACGATTCTGGTGCTGATCAAGCCCAAAAGCGGACCGAGTTCGTTGATTTCCATTCCCCGCGATTCGCTCATGAACATCGATAACCAGTACATGAAAATCAATGCGGTGGCGCAGATTGCGGGCAAGAAGGCTTTGATAAGCAACGTTGAGCAGATCACCGGCCAGAAAATCGACCATGTGGCACAGATCAAGTTCGGCGGCCTGCAGAACGTGGTGAACGCCTTGGGCGGTATCGAACTGTGCTATGACGAGGATGTTCAGGATTCCCATTCCGGACTGAACTGGAAGGCGGGATGCCATACGGCGGATGGTTCCACCGCATTGTCCTTCTCTCGTATGCGATACGCCGACGCGCGAGGAGACTTCGGACGCAACGAACGCCAGCGGCAGGTCATCTCGGCCATCGTCAAAAAGGCTTCCAGCAGTGGGACCCTGACCAATCCGTCCAAAATCGTGGCAGTGTCCAATGCCGCGATGAGCGCACTCACCGTGGACGAGAAGACCAACCCTTACACGTTGCTCACCATGGCGTTGGCGTTCAAAAGCGCCACCGGCTCGAATGGCATCTCCGGCAGCGTGTACTGGTCCGACCCTGATTATTACGTTGATGGCGTTGGCTCCTCGGTGCTGCTTGACGACGCCAAGAACACCGAACTGTTCAATCAGCTTGCCGACGGCACGCATAAGGCCGGCACCGTGGGCAATCTGGCGGAAGGCTGACCGACGCTTTCCCGGAGCCCATCGGCTTCATCGTCGGCGCATGATCGCCGCCGTTGCCTACACCGCCAATCATGCACGGGCAAAATGTCATGTGGATAACCCCGGCAAGCTAGAACCACATACCTTGATTCGACTTGCGCTTTCGGCATGCGCTCCCCCACGCTGGAAGCATGACAGCACAGCAGAACGATTTGAAGCGACATTCCGCCCATACGGCATCCGCCGTATCCCGGGCGAAGCACCGTTTGGGCGCGCCGCCATTGCGCGCCCGCCTGACCATGCTTGCCGCGGCGTGCCCGATGATCGCGCAGGCA
>JAIJEI010000231.1 GCA_022739095.1 Bifidobacterium sp. | reverse complement strand
CCGGAGGTGTTGGGCAGCAGCGTAATGCCTTCGGGAATGTAGTCGAGCACGCTGTTCTCGGTGGTCTGCGCGCGGCGCAGTGCCATGGTGACGATCTGCGTGCCGGCGTGTTCGACCGTGGCCTTGATGAGGTTCAGGTCGTAACGGCCAGAGCCCAGGATGAATCGCGACTGGAATTCGTGACCGCCCAGGTTCAGCGGCTTGTCTTCCACTGGGAGAATCGGCGCAGCGGTGCCGACCGGATTGGTGACGGCGGGCTGCGGCGGCAGCGGAGTCGCCTCAACGGATGCTTCAGTAACCGGATTAATGTTGCTCATAGCTTTTCCTTTCATCCACCCTGTACAAACTGCACAATTTCCATGACGCACTGGTCGTCGAGCATGGCGTCGGCACGCTTATCGCGCGGGATAATCTCACCATTGAGCTCGATGGCCACACGCTCGGCGCGGAATCCATGCGCTTCGAGATAATCGGCGACGCTGACCGGCGTCTCGAGCGTGACCTGCTCTCCGTTGACCTGCATAATATCCTTTCAGATAGTAAAAAAGGGTGCACGAAACGAACCGTACCTTAAGTGGTGCGCCCATTCATGAACCCAATCATGCGACCGTTCGACCGCTGTGATGTATTGGCTCCATCACGACCGTCTCACGGCTGAATTATGCAAACGGAATGAAAGCTGTATCGGAGAACCCGGCAAATCTGCAACAACGACTCCTTACGGCGGCATGACCCGCGTCAAGTTCCCCGGTCGAAGTCTGGCAACTTCCTCTCAGCCTCACGGCTCCCGTTCGTTACGATTACTTAATGTATGCCGTTGCAGTGACAACAGCAAAATAGAGCTCCCTCATCAGAGGGAGCTCATGCTCTGAAACTTAGAACGTACCAGGGGCTTTGTAGGCGGAACCATCCAACGTGGATGCGGGGAAGAGCTTGAGCTCTTCGACCTCGGCCTTGGCGTCGGCGATCTGCTCGCGCACGCGGCCGTAGGCGGTGCCACCCTTGCCGTTGCGGGAGTCGACCGAACCGTGGCTGGAGAGCACTTCGCGTACGCCCGGAGCCTTGTCGGCCGGCAGGAACGCGGCAAAGGTCTCGATGAAGTCCTCATCGGTCAGATCCCACAGTTCCTGGCCGCGGCCTTCGGCGAGCTTGACGCACGCACCGGAGAGCTCGTGAGCATGGCGGAACGGCACACCGTTCTTGACAAGCCATTCGGCGATGTCGGTGGCCAGTGCGAAGCCGGTCGGGGCTTCCTCTTCAAGACGCTCGCCGTCGAAGTGCATGGTCCTGACCATGCCGGTGAAGGCGGGCAGCAACACTTCGAGCGTATCGACCTGGTCGAACACGGCTTCCTTGTCCTCCTGCAGGTCACGAGCGTAGGCGGTGGGCAGGCCCTTCAGGGTGGCCAGCAGACCGGTCAGATCACCGATGAGTCGGCCGGACTTGCCGCGGGCGAGCTCGGCGATATCCGGGTTCTTCTTCTGCGGCATGATGGAGGAGCCGGTGGAATAGCCGTCGTCGAGCTTGACGAAGGCGAACTCCTGGGTGTTCCAGATGATGATCTCCTCGGACAGGCGGGAGATGTCCACGCCGGTCATGGCGGCCACGAACGCGAATTCGGCCACGAGATCACGCGCGGCGGTACCGTCGATGGAGTTGTCGGTCACGCGGGAGAAGCCGAGCTCATGCGCCACGGCCTCCGGGTCGAGGCCGAGCGTATTGCCGGCCAGTGCGCCGGAGCCGTACGGAGAGGCGTTGATGCGCTTGTCCCAGTCGATCAGTCGCTGCACGTCGCGAATCAGCGGCCAAGCGTGGGCCATGAGCTGGTGCGCGAGCAATACGGGCTGGGCGTGCTGCATGTGGGTGCGGCCCGGCATCACGGTGCGACCGGCCTTTTCGCTCTGCTCGATCAGGGCGTTGACGAGGTCAAGCAGGAGTCCGGCGATCACACGGGAGTGACGGCGCAGCCACATACGAATCAGGCAGGCGATCTGGTCGTTGCGGGAGCGTCCGGCACGCAGTTTGCCGCCGAGTTCGTCGCCGGCAATGTCGATCAGACCACGTTCGAGGGCGGTAGCCTCGTCCTCATCGTCTTCGATGGGGGCGAAGGAGCCGTCATCCACATGACGCTGGAGCGTGTCGAGCGCATCCTCCATGCGCTGCAACTCGTCGGCGGTCAGGAGTCCCGCACGGCCGAGAGCACGGGCGTGGGCGCGCGAACCGGCGATGTCGTCGTCGGCCAAGCGCCAGTCGAACTGCGTGGACTTGGACAGTCGGGCCAGTTCCGGCGACGGACCGGACGTAAAGCGACCACCCCACAGGGCCAGA
>JAIJEI010000230.1 GCA_022739095.1 Bifidobacterium sp. | reverse complement strand
AGCACGCTCGTCACGGTCCAGCTGTTCAATGGCGGATTCGAGGCGCACGCCAGGCATATCGCCATGCGTCCATGACGATTCCAAAGCCGATTGCAGCAGGCCAAGAGCTCGTTGCGTTGTATTCGCATTTTCCCCGGATGAGTTATCAGCTGGCGCATCCTCATACTGAACAGCCATAACGGCATGCCACGCATCAGCCCAGGGAACCCCTCTGGTCAGGGAGCTCCCGATCTCGCTCATACGAGCGCCGCAGTCGCCGCCGACTGCTTTGCCCACCATGTCAAGCGCCCGGGGAATCGAGGAGCCCTGACGCAAGGACACCTGCAACATACGCAATATGAGTATGGTCCATGACGACCCGCAATCATGCGCTACGGCCGGCTCCTCACACGGCAAGCGGCTGTCATGACGAGACGGAGCCTTATACAGCCAACTAGCGATCGCCGCACAGCCTGCCGCGGCGTGTACCCACACCGTACTCATAATCCGCTGCCTTTCAACAGTGACCGCATCCATGCCAAGCCGGCAGCATAACAACATCCTCCCAATGTCAAGCAGACCACACCGCGCGGCGATCCAAGCAAAAACGCCAATGGTCCAGCTCCTAGAAGCTCACCCAATGCCACAGTGACAGCCGGAAGCGCGCTCAGCAAGCCCACAGTGGCTTTAGGCACGGCACATGCTTGCGATTGCAGGTTCTGCACCAGCCTCATCTGCCGGTAAGCAGCCAGTACCGCCTCCAGACATGGCACCGCTTGGCAACCGAGCTCATCACTCAAAACCGCTGCGGCGGTGACCCCGCGTGCAGCTTCAAGTACCTGTGCTGGTGATTCGTCGGGCAGACGCCGCTGTTCAAACACCGTTATGAGCCGTTCCACAGTAATGCGATGAGTGGCGAAGCGTCTGCTGGATTGTTCCTCGAATGCTTCAACCAATGTGCCGCCACCTCGCAATCGTGCGATGGCGGACGTAATCACTTGCGCAACGCCCACACGAGGTGGGCCGGCATATCGCGGTTCGTTCATGCCCGCGAAATCGACCATGCGCTCTTTGCCAGCCAGCTGGCGCAATCTTGCGGACTTCTTCCCCGGCCATATCAACGCAGCGAGCGCCACCAGAACAGCACACCACATCATCACCCACCACCATTCGGCCCGGGAACGATGCCCCATTGTTCGATGAAGCGCCCCCATCCGGCGGCATATCGGGGAGGATGGCGACCATTCCATACCGCCAGCGGCGTTCCGGCCAGTTCATTGTGCGTCACACACAGTTCGCCGATCTGTGTGATGCGTCGTTGCCCATTTATTCGCTCCAGATGCACCACCGCGTCGAAAGCACCTGCCGCCAGCATGGCCAACGCCTGTGGACTGACTCCGGCAAGCAATCCAAGCGAAATCAACCTGGACGGCACTCGGTCCACGCCGTCCGCATGCACGGTGGTCATGCCACCGTGGTGACCGGAATTGAACGCGCGCAGTAGGTCGACGATTTCCGCACCACGGCATTCGCCCAGCACCACGCGGTCGGGGCGCATTCGCAATGTCGCTTTGACCAAGTCCGCCAGGCTTATGGCTCCGACGCCCTCCACATTCGCCTCGCGTGTTACCAACGAGACATGATCGCCGCGTCCCAGTTCCCCCAGTTCACGAACTTCCTCTACGGTGACGATGCGCTCGTTCACGTCGCATTGCGACAGCAGCGCCTTGAGCAAGGTGGTCTTGCCCACGCCTGTTCCGCCGGTAATTAGCACTGTGGCATGTTTGCGCACCAATCCCACGAACGTCGGCAGCCAAGCAGCCGGGAATACGCCTAATTTGCTCAGGTGCTGTAGCGATGCCATGGTTCGGTCAGGGAATCGTATGGAAATCGCGGCACCTTGTGGCACCAATGGGGCAATCACCGCATGCACGCGGATGCCGTCCGGACTGGCGGCGTCCGCTATCGGGCAGGCATCATCCAGTCTGCGCCCGAGCTGCGCGCACAGTTGGACGGCGTATTCTCGAACCACTTGCGGCGAGCGGAACGGCACATGCAACACTGTTTCGCGCATGCCATTGCCGCGGTCCGCCCAAACGCGGCCATCACAGGTCACCGCCAAATCGGTAACCTGCGGGTCAGATGCCACGTCATCCAGCAGACCGAAGAATATGGTTCTGAGCGCTGTGCCAGCCTCATTGGCTTGCGTGCTGACGGCAGCCATAGCATCACTGGTCCTTGTGAGAAGCTCCCGAGACCGGGCGAATGGCCTGTTCTACGAGATCGGCAAGCAAGTTCATGGCTTTGCGACTGCCTTTGGTCACCGATCTGATGCCGAGGCCTTCCAGTACGTCTCCGCA
>JAIJEI010000036.1 GCA_022739095.1 Bifidobacterium sp. | reverse complement strand
GGCATGGTGGCGTGCGCGTTCAACCCGCTGGGCTGGGGAATCACCCACAGCTGCGCGCCTCCGAACCGGTCGGTCTCTTCCGCGGTGAGGTCCTGCAGCCCCAGCGCGGCGGACTTGTCGGCGAACGCCTGCCGGTACGCCGTGATGCCCAGTATCGCAATGACCCGGGGATGGATCCTCGCGCACAGCTCCCGCAGCCGATCGGCACCCTGGCGCAGCTCGGCGGTGTTCAGCTCGCTCGCTTTCGCGGTGGCGCGATTGACGAGATTGGTAAGCCCGATGCTGCGGTCGATCATCATGCGTTCATCGCGAAGGTGCAGGCCGTAACTGGCATCCACCTGCCACGGCGTGAGCCCCGAGGCGAAAAGCGACGGCCAGAATCGGTTGCCGGGATAGGCGAAGGGCGCGTTGACCGCGGCCGTCCATAACCCGGGGTTGATGCCCACGATAAGCAGTTTGGGGTGCGGGCAGCGGATGTCGTCGACCGTGCCGTCGACGAAACCGGCGAGCTCGGTGCGCTTCGGCCGCCGGCCTTCCAGCGGAGAATGTCGAATATCGCTCACGGATTCCATGGTAGTCGCGCCCCGCTTACGGTGGTTTGCGGCGTAGGTTCGAGTTGTCGGTGCGCCGGTCAGTAGTGAAACCGGTTGTCCCGGGTCGAATGGCGCATGTCAAACGTTATATGTGGGGGAGTGTCCGAGAGCGTGCGCCGACAACTCGACTGTACCGTACCAAAGCCCCCTCACGCCATCTGCATCAGCTGACTGATGGTGACGAATTCGTACCCTTAGGCGCGCAGATCGTCGATGATGTGAGGCAGCGCCTTGACGTCCTGCGAGCGGTCGTCCCTGCCGTCGTGCATGAGCACGATGGCGCCGTTGTGCGTGTTGCTGTGATTGGCGATCTGATGCCCCTCGGCCAGAGCACGCTGCTCGACCGCCGGGAATGCCGCGGCCTGCGGGCCCAGATTGAAGAATGTGGCGTGAACGCCCTTGTCGGCTTTCTTCCCGGACTTCTTGCCGACCCAGATCTCGCGCACGCCGTCGCGCCCGTGCTGCCTGACCCGTTGGACGGCGCCGCCGGCGATCACGATATTCGAGCCGTGCGGCACCGGCTCGCGGCGCACGTCATGTTCTTCGGTCGTATCCTTGCCGGATTCGACCGTCACGGCGGCGTGCTCGGGAACTGCGGTGTCCTCGCGGTCCCGCGCGGCGACCTCATGGCCGTTCACCGCGGTGCTGACCGGTTCCCCGCCATGCTGGCCGAGCACGTCGCTGGTGACCGACAGCAGCCGCCCGGGAACGGCGCCGAAATCATCGTTGCCGGCCATCAGCGCGCCCAATGTGGTGTCGACTCGCATGCTGACCGATGAGCCGTTGACGGTGATGTCGATGGAACGCCAGTGATGTTGCCACATCCACCACGACCATGCCGCGGCAAGGGGGTATTGCCCGGCATGGTTATGGATCGTTCCCGATCGTGCGGGCAAGGTGATCTTGCGCACATTCGCCGCCGAGGTCTCCCCGACAATGCGATTCGTCACTCGGCGGCGGGATAATGGAAGCCATGACTATCGCAACTACCGAACGCTATGCCGAAATGCTGGATGCCGCCCGCCGCGGCGGATACGCCTATCCCGCGATCAACGTGACCAGCACGCAGACGCTCAACGCCGCGCTGCAGGGATTCGCCGAGGCCGAGTCCGACGGCATCATCCAGGTGTCGGTCGGCGGCTCCTCCTATTTCTCCGGCCAAAGCGTGAACGACCGCGTGGTCGGGTCGCTCGCGTTCGCTGCATTCGCGCACGAGGTGGCGAAGCGCTACCCGAACATCACGGTCGCGCTGCACACCGACCATTGCGCCAAGCAGTACCTGGACGGTTGGGTCTGCCCGCTGCTCGCGTACGAGGCCGCACAGGTCAAGCGCGGCGAGGAGCCGACGTTCCAGTCGCATATGTGGGACGGCTCGACTGTGCCGCTGGAGGAGAACCTGGACATCGCCGCGGAGCTGCTCGAGAAATCCGTCCGCGCGCATACGGTGCTGGAGATCGAGATCGGAGCGGTCGGCGGCGAGGAGGACGGCCATTCCGCGGAGATCAACGAAAAGCTGTATTCCACGCCGGCCGACGGCGTGCGCGTGGCGGAGCGGCTCGGTCTCGGCGAGCACGGCCGCTATATGGCCGCCTTCACCTTCGGCAACGTGCACGGCGCATACAAGCCGGGCGTGGTCAAGCTCCGCCCGGAACTGCTGCGCGACATCCAGTCCGAAGTGTGGGACGCGGCCCTCGACGGCCGTCTTGGGTCGCTGGGCGCGTCGGCGGTGTCCACGTGCGCGCTGCCGGACATGCCCGAGCGCAAGCCCTTCGCGCTGGTGTTCCACGGCGGTTCCGGCTCCACGCCCGACGAGATCGCCCGCGCGGTGAGCTACGGCGTGGTCAAGATGAACATCGACACGGACACGCAGTACGCCTTCACGCGCGCGGTCGCCGGCCACATGTTCGCGCATTACGACGGCGTGCTCAAAATCGACGGTGAGGTCGGCAACAAGAAGCTGTACGACCCGCGTTCCTGGGGCCGCGAGGCCGAATCGGCCATGGCCGCCCGCGTGTTCGAGGCGTGCCGGCAGCTCGGCTCGGCCGGCAAGGCGCTGAAGTAGCGAAGTGGCGGGCGGCCCGGCCGCTGACGGGCTGAGGTCATGTGATAAGATCAGGACATTGGTGGATTGTTCGCCAGATGGATGGGGACTGCAATGAGCGCATCGGCGGAGGAAGATCGTATCGTGAGGCCGGATGTAATGTGCCTGCGGCAGTTGTCCCTGCATAATTACCGCATGTTCTCCGACCTGTCGATCACCTTTCCGGATATGTCTGACGATCGCGCCGATGGCGATTGCGCGGGTTCCGTCGAGGCGGAAGGCGGCCGGGGCGCCGATGGCCGTGGCAATTGGGTGACGGTGATCGTCGGTGTAAACGGCTCGGGCAAAACGTCGATTCTCGATGCCGCCGTCATTGCCTTGGGCACGTATCTGGTGAAGATCCCCGACATCGACAAACCGGCATTCAACCGTACGGATGCGCGGCTGGCCCGTATCGAAATGCACAATACGTCGACGGTGGATTACCAGCAGCAATTCCCGGTTTCGGTGAGCGCGCACGGCGATGTCATGGGGAATTCGCCGTCTTGGGTTCGTTCGCTGAAAAGCGCGAATGGGCGTACGACGATCGGCGACGCTTCCGAGATGGTCCGGATATCGGATTTCTACCAGCGGCAGGTGCGTGAGGGAAAGATGATCCGTCTTCCCCTGATCGCCTATTACGGCACCGATCGCCTGTGGCCGCGCGACCGGTCCAAGTGGGCCACGCATTCCACTGCCTATTTGCAGGGAGGTAATCGTTTCGACGGATATGATGACTGCGTGAGTTCCGAGGTCAGCATCAAGAAGATGTCGGTCTGGTTCGAAAAAATGACCGCGAGGGAGTACCGCAAGGGAACGGTGATACCGGAATTCCGGGCGGTGCGGCGCGTGGTCACGGATTGCCTTCGCCGGTTGGCCGGCTTCGACGATGCCAGCATCGCCTACGACGGCGGCCTCGTGGTCAGTTACACGGCATCCGACGGAACATGCATGGAGGATCAGCCGTTCGAAACTCTGAGCGACGGTTATCGCGTGGTCATCGGGTTGGTGGCCGACATAGCGCGGCGTATGGCACAGCTCAACCCCTTCCTCGCCGAACAGGCTGTTGCGCGAACTCCCGGAGTGGTGCTTATCGACGAGGTGGATCTGCATCTGCACCCCAAATGGCAGGGGAAGATCCTGGGCGTTTTGCATGAGTTGTTTCCCTTGGTGCAATTCATCGTCACCACGCATGCCCCGATGGTGATCTCCTCGGTACAATCCAAAAATCTACGGGTGATCGAGCCGGTCGATGGCGGTGACGGCAAGTACGTTGCCGTCTCTCCGGATGACGAAACGTACGGTGTCAACGCCGGGGCGATACTGCGCGAAGTCATGGGGACCCCGGATAAGCCGGCGGCGGTTCAGGACAAACTGGATGAATTCGGCCAGTATCTGAACGACAAAGAATATGGCAAGGCTCAAGCGACGCTACGAGCGTTGCAGAACGAGGTGGGAGAAGATAACCCGGATCTGAGCAACGCGTGGGCCGTGTATTATTTCCATAGCCGTGGCGGGGGCTCTCATGCTGTACGTGGATAAGGCCGGAGAGAGTCCGCTGCTCGGCGACCTTAGCCGAACAGGGCTTGCCTGCAGAGCGGGCATCAGCAGGTCAACTATGACGCGGCTGGCAGGTATCCGGCGGCGAAACCGGTTCTGTCGTCGCTGATCGATGGATTGGTGGACGAGCAGCGGGGATTGTGCGTGTATTGCACACGCAGGATCGCCGGGCACGTGGCGGAGCGGTCCTCACTGTCCCGGATCCTGGGCCCCGACGACATGGACCGGCCGGTTGACGCCCATGTGGAGCACTATGTCCCTCGGCACCCCGGACCTTGGTATACCGGCAAGGGCAAGGCCTCCGCCGACGCGCTGTCGCTGGACTATCGCAATCTGTTCGCGGTATGTAATGGCCAGGGCGGCACTTGCGACAGGTCCCGTGGCAACCAGAGGCTGCGGGTGGATCCTCGGGATCCGTCTGATATCCGGACCATTTCGTACACGGTCGGTGGCTATTCCTCTGGTCAGGCGGGGCGTGTGCGGTCCAGTGACGCCGGCATCCAGAGCGATGTCGACAAGGTGCTGAAACTGAACGCCGAGCGGCTGCGGGCAAGGCGTGCCGGTGTGCAGCAGATGCTGTACGACATGCTTGAAGGTCTCTCCGATGAGGAAACGGAGGAATTCTGCGAGGACATACTGCGTTCCTTGGAGAGTGACGGCCGCCCCCCGTCGTTTGCTCCCATGCTGGTGCAGATGCTGGAAAACGAGATCGCGGCTCTGCACGGACTGCCGGGGGTCGCCGTGCCGGCGCCGAACGCGTGAGGACGCGCGGGTGGCTTTGGACAGGCCGGCGGCTGCATATGGCGTGGTAGCGGTAGAGGCTGTACGGTAGTCTGTGTTCGGCGGAAAAGGCGATGTTGCGGAGGTGCGTTATGCCTGGAATCGTATTGATTGGTGCTCAGTGGGGCGACGAGGGTAAAGGCAAGGCTACCGATCTGATCGGCACCAAGGTCGATTACGTCGCACGCTTCAACGGCGGCAACAACGCGGGTCATAGCGTGGTGGTCGGCGATGAGTCGTACGCCCTGCACCTGCTACCCTCCGGCATCATCAATCCGAACCTGACCCCGGTGATCGGCAATGGCGTGGTCGTGGACCCGGAAGTGCTCTTCGAGGAGATTGACGGCTTGGAATCCCGCGGCATCGATTGCTCCCACCTCAAGGTGAGCGAGGCCGCACACATCATCGCGCCCTACCACCGTACACTCGACAAGGTGACCGAACGCTTCCTTGGCAAGCATAAGATCGGCACCACCGGCCGCGGCATCGGCCCGGCCTACGCGGACAAGATCAACCGTGTCGGCATCCGCGTGCATGACCTGTTCAACGCCGACCATCTGCACGACAAGGTGGAGGCCAGCCTGCACCAGAAGAACCAGATGCTGGTCAAGCTCTACAACCGCCGTCCGATCGACGTGGACCAGACCACCGAGGAGCTGCTGAAGCTCGGCGAACGCCTCAAGCCGTACGTGGCCAATACCGGCCTGATTCTCAACAAGGCGCTTGACGAAGGCAAGACCGTATTGTTCGAAGGCGCTCAGGCCACCATGCTTGACGTGGACCACGGCACCTACCCGTTCGTCACCTCTTCCAACCCGACCGCCGGCGGTGCTTGCACCGGCACCGGCGTGGGCCCCACCAAGATCACCCGCGTAATCGGCGTCTCCAAGGCCTACGTCACCCGCGTGGGCGAAGGCCCGTTCCCCACCGAACTGCTGGACGAGTCCGGCGAATGGCTGCGTCAGCAGGGCCACGAATTCGGCGTGACCACCGGCCGCCCGCGTCGCTGCGGTTGGTTCGATGCAGTCGTCAACCGGTACGCTTCCCAGGTCAACGGCCTGACCGACATCGTGCTCACCAAGCTCGACGTGCTCACCGGCCTGAAGGAGATTCCGATCTGCGTGGCTTACGACGTGGACGGCGAACGTCACGACGATATGCCGACCGATCAGGCCGCTTTCGCCGCTGCCAAGCCGATTTACGAGACCATGCCCGGCTGGGATGAAGACATCTCCAACTGCCACTCCTTCGACGAGCTGCCTGCCACCTGCCAGGCTTATGTCAAGCGTTTGGAAGAGCTGAGCGGCTGCCGTATCTCCGCGATCGGCACCGGTCCGCAGCGCGATCACATCATTTCCGTGCATTCGCTGATCGACTGATCGGCTGCATCAACAATCGTTCGACCGCAATTCACAGTCGATACAGCCGGATAGATAGCCGATTCGTATGCAGGAACCGACGACCAGCACCCAAGAAATCTCGGCGGCCCAAATACGCGCCCAGTCCACGCCTTCTCCGCAAGGCGCGGCTGCTGCCGCACGGCCGCCGCAGATTCCGCTTGCTCCCATAAAAAGAGTCCAGGCCCGCTTCAATCCGCTGGCCGACGGCATGATGTACCTCGTCGTGTTCTTCGGTGGCATGCTGGGCACGGCCATGCGCTACGGCTTGAATCTGGTGATGCCCGCCACCGCCGCCCCGCACGGGTTCTGGCATTCATTCCATGTGCCCACATTCACGGCGAACATGATCGCCTGCTTTATCTTTGTATGCCTGACGTCCTATCTGTCTCAGGCGTCCTGGATTCGCAAACGCATCCGGCAGCTCACTTCGCGCGGCATCGGCATGGGCATGTGCGGAGGCTTCTCCACGCTCTCCGCGCTGGTTATCGAGGAACTCACCAGATTGCAGGCGGACCATATTGCCGGTGCCGTATGTTATCTGCTCATCAGCTTCGCCGGCGGCATGCTGGTCGCCTACGCGGGTGCCCGACTTGGCTTGGCGCTCACCGTGCGACGTATGACGAAGATCGCCGCCGACGCGGCAATGAACCAGCGACAGTCGCCGAACGGTTCCGGCCGCCACGTGACCGCCGGAGAAACCGTCGTCATGCCCTCTGGCTCCGATGACTCCCCCCTCGGTGCGCTGCCATCCTACGAGCCCGCGCCCATTACCGATGAGATTCCGCTGACCGGCGACCCCACCACAGGGGAGGTGCACTGATGACGTTCCTGCTCGTGTGCATGTGCGGTGGCCTCGGTGCCGTGGCCCGTTTCGTATTGAACACGTCGATTCAGCGATGGTGGAACCGACTGTTTCCGTTGTCCACGTTCATTATCAACGTAGTCGCCACGTTCTGTGCCGGCTTGGCCGCCGCCGCATTTGCCCGCCAAGTGGTGCCCGAATCGACGTACCTGCTGTTCGTCACCGGCTTCCTCGGCGGTTTCTCCACGTTCTCCACCGCAATCAATGAAATGGTGTCGTTGGCGCGTAACCGGCATCTCGCCATGGCCGCGTTCTATGTACTGGTCACCATTGTGGTGCCGGTGATCTGTGTGGCGTTGGGCTGGATCGTCGGCAGCCTGGCGCACTGATGCGTTCGTCCGCTCCCACCCACGTTCGTCCGCGCGCGAAATACCACGATTACCGACTAATCATCCATAAAACGTCTGTTATTTTCCTGTAACGAACCGGTTGCCCGGTAACGAGAGAGAAACCTCGGCGCAACCGCGCGCGTGCGCCGGCGGATCCCACGGGACCTAGCCCAAGTAGTGCGTCCGGCGTAAGCTGGATTCATGGAAAGCAAACCGCCCACAGTGCGCTGAAGCCAGTGCGCTCGGGCGGTTTTGCGTGTGACGGGGTTGAGGGTCGTGCTCCTGGTGGGTGCGGGCCTTACGTATTCCGCCGGAATTGAAGAGACGAGCAGCGGAAGCAGCAGAACAAGAAAGAGCAGCATCATGTTGGAACCGTATGTGCGCCCGGGCATTGACGATCGCCCGGATCTTGACAAGGCCTTGAGCCCCGAAGACAAGGCAGCCGTGGCCCGACTGGCCATCAAGGACCGTCGCCGCCCGCCCGAGGCATCCGCCGACCAGCCCGAGGCCCAAGCTGTGCGATTGGCCGCCGCCGGCTCCTCGGCCGCCGCCGCAGCCGCCGCCAGCGTGGACACCCCGGCACCGGACATGTCATCCGCCTACCTCGATATGCGCGACCCTATGGTCGCCGCCAACGGTCAACGGCCCACCACGGGCCAGGTATCCCGTCTCAACTGGGGGTTCTTCGCCGCTTCCATCCTGATCGGCGCGCCTTGGGTGGCATTGAACGCCATCGCCATGCCCAACGCGGTGGCTCGTCTGTTCGGCTACGACACCGCCATGGCCAGCCAGGTGACCATCAACACGGAAACTGGTAGGGCGCTGCCCGTCGCCACTGATCTGGCGATGCCTTTGGCCGTATTGGTGATTGTCGGCGTCGTGGCCTCCATGTTCGCTATGCCGCTGATTTCGGCGCTTTCCGACCGCACGCGCACGTCGCTGGGTCGCCGTACCCCATGGATGGTGGCCGGCGGTGTGTTGTGTGCGCTGATCACGCTGCTTCTGGGACAGGATATCGGCATTGTGGTGCTTTGCATCTTCTGGGCGCTGATGCAGTTCGCCTACGCGATGCTCTCCGTGCCGTTGGCCAGCGCCATCAGCGAGCGAGTGCCGGATAAGTTCCGCCCGCGCATCGAACGCTGGCATGGCATCGGCGTAATGCTCGGCCAAGCGCTTGGTGTGTGCATGGGTGCGCTCGGCGTGATGTTCGACTCCTTCACGCCGTTTGCCTACACCGCTGTGCTGTTTGCGGTTTCCGGCATCCTGACCGTGATCATGCTGCCCAGGGAGCCTTCCAGCCAGGAGCAGCCACATCAACGATTCGAGTCGGGGCAGGTGTTTGACCAGCTGCGTCCGCCGGCACATGCGCCTGCGTTCGCCCGCGTGTTCGCCGCTCGCGTGTGCATGATGACGGGCGTTGGGCTGACCGGGGTCTTTCTGTGGTATCTCGTGCGCTTTTGGGTGTATGGCAAGGCCGTGGTGTTCACTTCCGCGCCATTGACCATTCCCGCGGGCCTCCTCATCGCAGGCATGGCCGCGGCAACGCTCATCGGTGCTGCGCTCGCGTCCTGGGCCGCTGGGCCGATCTCCGAGAAGATCGAGGAACGGAACATCGCCACCGCTGCGGTGGTGGCGGCATCCTGCCTGCTGTATGCCATCGGTGTGGCGGTGGCATGGGGGCTCGGCGTCTGGTCCACCGGCACGGCACGCGAAAACGGCATGCTGCTCTTCGCGCTGATCTCCGGATTTGCCTTCGGCGTTTACGATGCGTTAGGCCTCGAACTGGTAATGAATGCCCTACCCGACCCGCGCAACGCCGGTCATGATCTCGGCATCTATGCGCTCGCCAATTCGGCCGGACTGGCGCTCGCCGCCATTATCGGAGCCGTGCTGGTCAATGCATTCGCAAGCAGTTTCGGCTACTACCTGCTGTTCCCCTCCGCCATCGTCATGGTGCTTCTCGCCGGAATCATCACGCTCTCTTCCAAGGTTGAGTAACAGCGCGATAAACCGGTTCGAGTACGCTTGTCGTCAGTAATCCAGCTAGTACTCACGGGGGAGCAAACCATGGTCGGTATGCGCGACGTAGCCAAAACGGCAGGAGTGTCGCTCAGCACCGTTTCGCTGGTGGTCAATAACACCGGCTACGTCTCGGCCGATATGCGTGCCAAAGTCGAGTCCGCGATGCGTTAGCTCAACTACATTCCCAACGAGCTGGCCCGCAACCTCTACCGAAACCGCACCAACACCATCGGTGTGATTATGCCGACTATCGCCCACCCGTTCTTTGCCGCGCTCACTGCGCATCTGCAGCGTGAGTTCGCCGCGCGCGACCTCAAAACCCTATTGTGTTCCACCGCTGATGCGGACAAAGGCGAGGGTGAATATGTCGACATGCTGCAGCGGCACATGATGGACGGCATCGTCATGGCGGCCTACACCGAGCATCCGGGCGGCTACTGGACATCCATTCATCGTCCGATTGTTGCTTTTGATCGCACGTTGGGCGAGGGTGTTCCGGCCGTTCGATCCGATCATGAACAGGGCGGCCGGCTGATTGCTCGTCAGCTCATCGATTCCGGAGCTCGCCATGTGGTGCTCGTCGGCGGCCCGCGTTCCCAGTTCGCGGAAGCCACCGCATTCCCCACGATTCGCTACCATCTCACCGTTGAGCGGATGCTGGCTGAGGTCGGCATTGCCTGTGATTATGTCGAAGCCGGCACTGTGGCCGATATCGCCGCCCACAAAGCCACCGCATGCGCCATTTTTGAGCGGTATCCTGATGTCGACGCCATCGTCGGCTCCGATGTGGTGGCGTCCGTGGCATTACAAGAAGCCTCACGCCGGGGTATCGAGGTGCCTGCTGATCTGCAAGTCATCGCCTATGACGGCACTCTCATGGCCGAAACCGCCGGCAAACGCCTGACCGCGATTCGACAGGACTTCCCGGCCATCGCCGCCGCGCTCGCCGCCCGCATGGACTCACAGATCGCCGCCGACGGTGCCTCTGCCTCTCCGGCCAAGACCGATAGCGCTTCGTACGTTGACGCCCAACCCACTCCCGAAGAAGTCATCCCCGTAACCCTCATCCCCGGCGAAACCACCCGGTGACTCCTATCTTGGCTCCCCCCTTTGAGGGGAGTCGAGGCACAGCCGCCCACGGTCACCCATCTCACATGACTCCTACGTCACAATGTCCACAATGTGAACCCTTGCTGGATTGGCAAGACAGCCAAACCTATGTTTACATTCCAGTTCAGGTCGAACGGCCTGAGGAAATACCGAAAGGAGACCACGTGATGACTGGATTTAATGCTTCTGCGTTTGTATCCGCACGAATTATTAGCCCGTCTTCGCTGGCGGACTAATTCGGCACTGATGCTTGAAGCCCCGTCAACGAAGGCAGGGCCAATCAACTGACACAATTGGTAAGGCCCTGCATGATGCGGGGCTTTTTTGTTGCGCTCACAAGGCTTACGGCAGAATCCCGCAGGCGGAAACGGTAGCGGACAGTACGCGGCAACAACACAGCAACAGAACAACAACCTCCCTGTGGGGCGAAATAATCGCCCGCCAATGAGAGTGAACGAGAGCAAAACAGGAGTAACAATGACTGCAGCAGTCGAAGAGACTGGCTTAGGGCAGGCGGCAGGTAAAGCCGCTACCTTGGTACGCGATTCGGTCAAGACCGTGATCGCCGCGTCGATGGTCGGTACCGCCATCGAATTCTATGACTTCTACGCCTACGGCACCGCCGCGGCAAACTACTTCCCGCACATCTTCTTCTCCGCGAAGGACAACCCCACCGTCGCACTGCTGATGAGCTTGCTGACCTTCGCCATCGCCTTCATCGCCCGTCCGCTGGGCTCGCTGATCTTCGGCCACTTCGGCGATCGCATGGGCCGCAAGACCACGCTGGTCGTGAGCCTCATGACCATGGGTGTCGGCACCTTCCTGATTGGCTACCTGCCCACCTACGATCAGGTCGGCGTTGGTGCAGTCGCCATCCTCTGCCTCCTGCGCTTCATCCAGGGCATCGGCCTGGGCGGCGAATGGTCCGGTGCGGCACTGGTCGCCACCGAGAACGCGCCTGAAGACAAGCGCGCGCTGTACGGCTCCTTCCCGGAGCTCGGCGCCCCGATCGGCTTCTTCCTGTCCAACGGCACCTACTTCGTGCTCGAATCCTTCAACAATCAGGACGCGATGCTGGCCTGGGGCTGGCGTGTGCCGTTCCTGCTGTCCGCCATCCTGGTGATCGTCGGCCTCGTGGTCCGCGTTCACATGGAGGAGACCCTGATCTTCCGTATGGCTCAGGAGCAGAAGAAGGTCGTCAAGTCCCCGCTGACCGAGGTCTTCCGCAAGTCCTGGCGTCAGGTGCTGCAGGCCACCTTCCTCGTGGCTGTGACCTACACGCTGTTCTACACGCTCGCCACTTGGTCCCTCGCTTGGGGCACCAAGGAGCAGGGCGAAGGCGGCGGCGGCCTTGGCTTCACCAACCAGGAATACCTGCTCATGCTCATGATCTCCATCTGCGTGTTCGCCCTGTTCATCGTGCTGTCCTGCCTGTACGCGGACAAGATCGGCCGCAAGCGCGTGCTGACCTTCTCCTCCTGCGCACTCGTCGTGTTCGCCGTGCTCTTCCCGTTCCTGCTGGACGGTGGTCTGGTCGGCCAGAAGAACTTCTTCGCCAACATGGTGTTCATGTGCGTCGGCTTTGCCCTGATGGGCATCGCCTTCGGCCCGATCGGCGCCTTCCTGCCTGAGCTGTTCGACGCCAACGTGCGTTACTCCGGCTCCGGCATCGGCTACAACCTGGCCGCCATCGTCGGCGCGGCGTTCGTGCCGACCATCGCCACCTGGCTGAGCTCCCACTGGGGCGTCCACTCCGTGGGCCTCTACCTCGCCGTGATGGCCGTGTGCTGCCTGGTCTCCGTGGTGACCTGCCGTGAAACTAAGGACGTTGATTTCACTAAGTGATTCGTCCGCAACGTGAAAAATCTCAAGTTCACGTAGTGGAACCGAGTGGGGTTTTCTGGACAAACAGGACTAAACCTGCATATCGGAAAAGCCCACGAGGAAAGCCAAAAATTAAAAAAGTGTCTGCACACCTGGCAGAACGTAATACAAATTTCAACCCCATAGATAAATAAAAGGAGCGCCAAAAATGGCAGCAACTATCTGGTACGAGAAGGACGCCGATCTGTCCGTGTTCGATGGCAAGAAGGTCGCCATCCTGGGATACGGCTCTCAGGGCCACGCTCACGCGCTGAACCTGCGTGACTCCGGTGTCGACGTGGTCGTCGGCCTGCGTCCGGCCTCCAAGTCGGTCGAGTTCGCCAAGGAGCAGGGCCTCGAGGTCAAGCCGGTTGGCGAGGCCGTTGCTGAGGCTGACGTTGTCATGATCCTTCTGCCTGACCAGTACCAGGCCAAGGTCTACAAGGAAGAAGTTGAGCCGAACCTGAAGCCGGGCGCTGCCCTGGCCTTCGCCCACGGCTTCAACATTCACTACGGCTACATCAAGCCGTCTGAGGATCACCCGGTCTTCATGGTCGCTCCGAAGGGCCCGGGCCACATCGTTCGTCGTGAGTACGCTGCTGGCCGTGGCGTCCCGGTCGTCGTTGCTGTTGAGCAGGATCCGGACGGCAAGACCTGGCCGCTGTGCCTGGCTTATGCCAAGGCTCTGGGCGCTCTGCGTGCAGGCGCTATCAAGACCACCTTCACCGAGGAGACCGAGACCGATCTGTTCGGTGAGCAGGACGTCCTCATGGGTGGCATCAACCACCTGTGCGACCTCGGCTTCGACGTGCTGACCGAGGCTGGCTACCAGCCGGAGATCGCCTACTTCGAGGTCTTCCACGAGCTGAAGATGCTGGTCGACCTTGCTAATGAGGGTGGTCTGAACAAGGCTCGTTGGTCCTGCTCTGACACCGCTCAGTACGGCGACTACACCTCCACCGTCATCACCGACGAGACCAAGAAGCGCATGCAGTACCAGCTCAAGCGCATTCAGGACGGCTCCTTCGCTAAGGAGTTCATGGACGACCAGGCTGCTGGCGCCCCGAAGTTCAAGAAGCTGCAGGAAGAGTTCTCTCACCCGCACCTTGAGACCGTCGGCCCGAAGCTGCGCGCCATGTTCTCCTGGAACAACGCTGAGGCCAAGGACAAGGATGAGGCCGAGTCCTTCAACGGCAAGATCGCTCGTACCCAGGTTCAGTGATTTCCGCCCCTGAGCCCCATCTGATAAGGGGGCTGCCGGCAACGCCGGCTAGGGGAGAGACCGTGATATAGCAAGAACCGCCGTTCCCGTTCATACGGGAGCGGCGGTTCTTGTGTTCAGCCGAATCAGCTACAGCCCACGACTATCGAGCGCATCGGCCAGCTCGTCGGACTGCTTCAGGATAAGCACCAGCAGAGGCACCGCCCATGCGGTCACGCCA
>JAIJEI010000229.1 GCA_022739095.1 Bifidobacterium sp. | reverse complement strand
CCACGTCCACGGACGCTTCGGATACTCGTTGCAATACGACTTTCATGGTTCCCTACAGTACAACGTGTGCAGTCACCACCACCGAACCATGCCAATACTGCGGCAACCAGCAGGTCGAGGCACCGTGGACGCTCTGCCAAGGTTGACCGCAGGCCGCGCACGCGCCGGATAATCGGCGTATGCCCCGAATGCGGACGCGAAGTGATGGCCGCGAAGGGCGAGGCGCTGCGCCTGTGCAAATGCGGCGACCCCGTCAACGTGGCCGAGCTGCGCGAGCAAAGCCAAGCCGAGGCCGAATCAATCCACCTGACCAAAACCCCGGCAGGCATGAGCCAATGGCTCAAGGGAAACTACGGGTACGAGGTCAGCCGCAAGCGAATCAGCAACTGGCCCAACCGGGGCAAACTCCCCAGCTCGAGACCCGTCGATGACGGCTACTGGGAGTTCAACATACGGGAGATTCTTGCGTTGGCCATGGGCTCCAGCGGCCGTTCGGCTTGACATGATGTAGCCTGTAGGCTACAACAGAGGTGCGGAAATCAAGCAATCCGCCGAATACCGCAAGTGGTTCAAGAAACTCAGGGACCACAAAGCGAAGGCCGCCATCCAAGCCCGGCTCGATGCCTGCAAGCTCGCAGGCAGGCCATTCGGCGACATCAAACCCGTGGGAGGCCCGGGCAGCGAGATGCGGTTCCACACCGGGGCCGGATACCGCGTCTACTTCGCCATGCAGGGCAACGTGCTCATGCTGCTGCTCGCAGGCGGCGACAAAAGCACCCAGCAGACCGACATCAGACAAGCCCACGACATCCTCAACGACTACAAGGAACAACGACAATGAGCACCGAATTCACCGACTACGACACCAGCGAATACCTCGAAAACGAACAGGACATCATCGCCTACCTCAACGCCATAGCCGAATACGACGACCCCGCACTCATGCAGGCCGCGCTCGGCAACGTCGCCAAGGCCCGGGGCATGACCCAGATCGCCAAGGACGCGGGCGTGGGGCGCGAAAGCCTCTACAAGAGCCTCAGCAAGGACGGCAACCCCAGCTTCCAAACCATCGCCAAGGTAATCCACGCCCTCGGCGGACGCCTCACTATCCAAGCCGCCTGAAAAAACAAAACACAAGCGGGAGTAGGGTGAATCCACCCCGTGGCATACTCCGTATCAGGATTAGTGTGAAAGCCTCTGGGACATACATCTCAGGGGCTTTACTCATATCCGCCCAATGGCCATGTGCCATGGCAATCAACCGGCATGACCACCTATGCGAGTAGCTCAGCTGGTAGAGCAGCGGTCTCCAAAACCGCAGGTCGTTGAATCGAAGCCAACCGCGTATGCCACGGCTTGCGTACGGTACAACCTGAAAGGAAAAATAGCCATGAACACCCAGCCGAAAAAGCGCATCGAAGAAGAAAACACCCAGCGCGTGATCGGGCGTGCGGTCCGACTAGGGTACATCATCGTCTCAATCCGCATCAACGGTGATGACGCTCGTGTGCAGGTGATGCCCTCGCCGCTCGCCCCCTACACGCCAGAACTCACCTGCGATGCAGTGACCGGAGAATGGGTAATTCAGACCACTGCCTACGGTGCCCTCAACGCAGGCGAAATCCAGAAGATAGCCGGAGGCTACCAGCGCGCCGTTGCCATGGTGAGCGAGCTGCGCTACCTGGATGCCAACAACGTCATCGACTACCACGTCACCGACTAAAAGCCTCCCGATTGGCTTCTTGGAAATCCTCGCCGCGCGCGTCGCGGCGTGTCACGTGGCGCCGCGCGTGGCACCGCGTCCGCCTATGTGCCACGACCTTCAGCTACGAGGCCGCCCCCGGAAACGCTTTCAGGGAGCGGAACATGGCGAAGGAATACGCGGCGGTGCAACCGGCCACGAGGCCGCCCGCGACAGCCCAGTGATTCCACAGGTCAGCGGCAGGCGCCGAAAGGGCGATCGCCGCTCCCACGCAGGCAACAGGGAGAAGAAAAACGTCGATCGGCCGACGAAATGCGACCGTCAGTGCAACAAAATGTAGAGCGACCGAACTGAGGAGTAGCGCACCGAGCCACCACCACTTCCCGGTGACCCATCCGGCAACGAGCCCAGCCAGCGAGGCCGCGAACTCCAGCATGGACGTCACGCCGACGGCCACGCCTTCAGCTCCTGACATCCTCCGGAGTTTGCCCGGAGTCTTGATATAGATCGCAATCGCCACCACGAACACAAGCCCAGCACCCGCTGCCCCCAGGCCGCGCGCGTGCCACGAGTTCGCGAATACCAGCGGCACAAGGTAGAGGGCAGTGAATACCACGAGCAGGTAGGCGTTGCTTCGAACCGATT
>JAIJEI010000035.1 GCA_022739095.1 Bifidobacterium sp. | reverse complement strand
GAAAACGACATCGAACGCTGCCATACGGTCGCTGCATTCCATGAGCGGGTCGGCATGCAGGAACTGGTTCGTCACGAGTTCGTGGATGATGATCCGCTGGTGCAGCGTTCTGTATTCGCGGACGGCACTGCGGTCACCTGCGACTTCCATACGCAAACCTATCGCATCACCGACTGCCCGCAGCACTGACTGAAAATACATTGACACACAGTGGGTTCCGATGGACTGGTGGCAAATTGCCGCCGATAAGCGAGTAATATAACCAACAGTGTCACCGTCGAAACAGGAGTTGAAATGTCGAATCGTGCAGAACGCCGTGCCCAAGCCAAAGCTAATCGCAGGGGAGTGCCGTCGCAGTATGACCAGACCCGTGGCCGTGGCCGTTCGGGAATGATTGACGAGTATCAGCTGCAGGAGCGTTCCCGCAGGCTGCAGGATGGTGAGAACCTCGGACCGTGGAAACCGACTGGCGGCAAGGTCGAGGAAACCGAGACCCTGCTGACCACGAACCCGAACTACTCCAATCCGAAGATGTTCAAGGCACCGCATTCCGTGCGCCAGTGGTTCCGCGTGGGCAGCTGGACGCTGATTGCGCTTGCCATTGTCGCGTTCTTTGTGGTGATGTGGCTGCCGAGCCATCCGATGTGGCTGATTGTCACTGTTTCCGCGGTGTTCATTGTCGGTGTGCTGAGCCTGTTCTTCACCGCTGGCGATTCCAAGCACAACCCGAATCTGGACCAGAACGGTACGGCTGTCTGATTCCTTTGACTGACAAAACTAGCTCGAAAAGCAAAACGCACGACGGAAGTTGTGCGTTTTCTTGTATGCAGTGCCCTAAAGTAAGAAGTGCTTGAGTTTCTTGATATAAGAAGGAGAGGCAGTCCAATGAAGGTCGATATTCTCACCCGCGAATACCCGCCACACGTGTATGGTGGCGCTGGCGTCCACGCCGAGGAACTGTCCAAGGTACTTGCCGAACGTATCGACGTGACCGTTCGTGCATTTGACGGCAAGCGCACCGAGGCGGACATTCCCGCCATTCCCAACGCCGACAAGGCCAAGGGTAGTCTGAAGGTCGTCGGCTATGACACGCCTTCCGAACTGACCAATGCCAACCCCGCATTGAAGACCTTCGGCGTTGATTTGCAGATCGCCAATGATGTGGACGCCGACATCATCCACGCGCACACCTGGTATGCCTGCTTGGCGGGCTACATGGCCAAGATGCTGCACGGCACTCCATTGGTTATTACCGCGCACTCTCTGGAGCCGTTCCGCCCGTGGAAGCGTGAGCAGCTCGGCGGCGGCTACAATCTGAGCTCCTGGGCCGAGAAGGACGCCTACGAGCACGCCGATCGTGTGATCGCCGTCTCCGGTGGCATGCGCAAGGATATTCTGACTGCTTACCCGAACCTCGATCCGAACAAGGTGGTTGTGGTGTACAACGGCATCACCATGGCCGACTTCGCTACCCCGGCACCAGACGATCCGGGTTGGAAGGTGTTCGAGCGTTACCACATCGACCGCTCGAAGCCCACCCTGCTGTTCGTAGGCCGCATCACCCGTCAGAAGGGTCTGCCATACCTGCTCAAGGCCCTGCATCTGATTTCCAAGGACATTCAGGTGGTGCTGTGCGCGGGCGCGCCCGACACCCCGGAAATCGCCGAAGAGGTCAAGACTGCGTTCGCCAAGCTGGATGAGGAGCGCGGCAACATCGTCTGGATTGAAGAAATGCTGCCGAAGCCTGAGCTGAACGCTCTGGAGCATGGCTGCGACGCCTTCATCTGCCCGAGCATTTACGAGCCGCTGGGCATCGTGAACCTTGAGGCCATGGCCTGCGGCCTGCCGGTCGTCGCCTCCGCCACCGGCGGCATTCCGGAGGTCGTTGTCGACGGCGAAACCGGCTATCTGGTTCCGATTGACCAGCTGCACGACGGCACCGGCACCCCCACCGATCCGGACAAGTTCGTGCACGACATGGCCGCCGCCATCGACAAGATCATGGCCGACCCGGAGCGCGCCAAGAAGATGGGTCAGGCCGGCTACGAACGCGCCCGCGACGTATTCAGCTGGGAGTCCATCGGCGACAAGACCGTCGAGGTCTACCAGTCTGTACTCGACGAGCAGAAGAAGTAATTATGATCTCCCTCTTATGAGGGAGGTGGCACGCGCAGCGTGACGGAGGGAGAGACCGCACAACAAACGGCGCTCTCCCTCCATTTTTGAAACCGAGGAAAGCTATGACAAACACCGTCCTCCAACTCGATAACGTCGAATTCCGCCGCAACCGCCGCGTCATCATCACCGACGTGAACCTCACCATCAACGCGGGGGAGCGTTGGGTGCTGTTCGGTCCGAACGGCATCGGCAAATCCACCGCAGTCGACATGCTGGCCACCCGCACGTTCCCCTCGGAAGGCCGCGTGTTCATCCTCGGCCACCAGCTCGGCAAATACGACGTGTTCAAGCTGCGCACCCGCATCGGCCTCGCCTCGGCCGACCTGGGCCGGCAGTTCCCCGAGTTCGAGGACCCTCTGGACGCCGTGGTCACCGGCCTGTCCGCTGTGACCGGGCGATGGCGTGACACTTATACGGACGAGGAATATGTCCGCGCACGCCAGCTGCTGCGTGATTTCCGCGTCTCCTATCTGGAAGGCAAGGAGATGTGGCGACTGTCCGAAGGCGAACGCACCCGTGTGTTGATTGCCCGTGCGCTGATGGGCGATCCTGAGCTGCTGATCATGGACGAGCCGACCACCGGCCTTGACCTGGGCGGCCGCGAGCAGGTGATGCGCACACTGAGCCGAATCGGCGAGGAAAGTTCTGATCGCGCCGTGGTGTTGGTCACCCATCGTCTGGAGGAGATTCCGGCCGGTTTCGACCACATCGCCATCATGGGTCGCAAGCCGATTCCCGCCGAAGACGCCACCGAAGCGGGTGTCGATTCAATGGGCAACCCCGGTGCGGGCACCATCGTCTACACCGGTTCGTTGGAGAACGGCCTAACCGATGAGCGTCTTTCCGATCTGTTCGGTATGCCCATCGAAGTCCAGCACACCCACGGCCGCTGGGCCGCGTATACGGTGTGATTCTAGGAAAACTACATGACCAACAGCAAACTCGTATTCATCGATATCGACGGCACCCTGGCCGACGAAAACCACATCGTCCCTCAATCAGCCAAAATCGCCTGCAAACAAACCCAGGCCAATGGCCACAAACTGTTCATCTGCACTGGCCGTTCCGTACCGAAAATCGAACGCAGCATTCTTGACCTCGGATTCGACGGCGTAGTCTCCGTAGCCGGCGCGCAGGCGAACATCGGTGACAGGCTGCTGTTCCAGCACCTCGTATCGCCCGAAGCCATCGATGCGGCGGTGGCCTATTTCGCCAAGCATCATATCGAGAGTTACCAGTGGCAGGGTGCGGACGGCATGTACATCTCGGAAGGCTACCGTCAACATCTGGAATCAAAAGGCAAGGCCTGGAATCGCGGCGAATTCGCGCGATTTTGGCACCTGCTGGACGAGGTCGACGTGCCGGCCGGCTCCACGCTGGGACACACGATTCGCGTGAGTAAAGGCTCATACTTCACTGCACCGAATCCGGACATGACCTTCGAACAAACCCAGCGCGATCTCGCTCCCTGGTTCGAGCTCGTGCACGGTTCGTATGACAAGATCTCGCCGAATAACGGCGAACTGCTCATCAATGGCATCGACAAAGGCACGGCCGTGCGAGACGTGGCCTCTCTGCTAAGCTATTCCATTGCCGACACCATCGCCATCGGCGACTCTGACAACGACACCGCCATGCTCAAAGCCGCCGGCACATCCGTAGCCATGGGCAACGCCATTCATGGCATCCAAGCCTTCTGTGACTTCACCACCACCGATATTCACCAGGACGGCCTGGCCAACGCCTTCAAGACGTTGGAACTGGTGTGAGGCTATGTCGTTTGCTCTCAGACGAAGGATCCTTTCGTGCTGTAGTATTAATAGATAAGTTGAATATATACTGAACGGGGAAGGAGGGAACGATCTTATGCCGACGATAATGAAAGAACAGATGGAAGTCAGCATTCGTGTCACTCCTCAGCAGGCTTTTGATTTCATCAAGCAGCAGATAGGCACCAATGAGGGCTTTGATGAGGATCCTCGACCAGTGCGGGTGCATGATTCAGCTTATTTGAAGCAACTTCTGGAGAGCTGATGAGCTCCGTCGTATGTGTCATTTTCGACTGCAATATTTATATCGATGTGGCAGAAGTATGCTGCGCCGAGCATAGAGAATTGTGAATTCAAAATGGTTTGTTCATCATGCGAAGATGGTGGTCATCTGTCCGTCGCGGTTGCGCAGTTTACAGTGGCGGAGGAGCCGGAACGGAACCTGGAGATTATCGATGGATTCGTGCGTGATGCTGCGGTGGGTGGTAGGGAAGCCGATCTCATTACTGCTGAGCTGAGTAGTGAATGTCTTGATTCCGCGCGTCGAACATTGCCGGTGTTGCAGAATCGCCGTTTTGCCGATCCGCAGTTGCGTGACTGACCTCTGAATAACTTTACTAGCGCTGTTGATAAGAGTTCTATGATGGGAATCATGACCACTACTGTTGATAGCTCTGATTCAATGCCGGAACGTCTGCAAGAGGGGAGCGCGGCGCCCGATTTCACTCTGCCGGCGGTTATACCTGGGTTTACAGAGAACGGATTAATCAACCTGTCTGACGTGCTCGATGCCGGCCGCAGGGTTGTACTGTACTTCTACCCGGCCGCGATGACGCCCGGTTGCACCACCGAGGCTTGCGATTTCCGCGACAACCTTGCCCGATTGGCGTCGAAGAATGTCACGGTGCTCGGTGTCTCCAAGGACTCGCTTGACAAGCTGCGCAAGTTCGCACAGCGTGATCATCTCACGTTCCCGCTGCTGTCTGATTCCGACCTGACCGTGCACAAGCTGTACGGCGCATATGGTGAAAAGAAGCTCTACGGCAAGGTGCACGTAGGCGTGATTCGCTCAACGCTCGTCATCAATCCTGATGGTTCCGTGGTTATCGCCCGCTACAACGTGCGTGCCAAAGGGCATGTCGATTCGCTGCTGAAGGCACTGGAAAAGTTGGGCAAGCTGGATAAGTAGCGCGTTCTCGTTGTTCGGACACAGTGGTTTGTGCGGTATGTGTTGCATGAACCACTGTGCCGTATGAGTCACCGGTTAGCTTCTCATTGGATTCACCGGCCAATAGTGAGGCCGTGGGCGCGCAGTATGTCTATGGCTGGCATGTAATCGAGCGACGTGGCGTTGGAATCGAGTATCAGTTCGCGGATGGCGGCGGATGCTGAGGACTTGCTTGTCTTCGAGGATTCTGCGGCCGGGAACAGAGCGTCGACGATTAGGGAGATGATGCGGGAACGTGCATCGCCGGCACTGGCATCGTTGCTGTTACCGGTGCCGGTGCCGGCAGTGGCGGATTCGCCAATAGCTGCGGAGTTGCTTCGTAGAGTCGTATCCAACGCTGCGGCAAGCGGCTCGAGATTGTTCTTTGTCGCTTCGGCAATATCATCGAGCTGGTCGAATAAGGCGAACAGCCATGCACGACGTTGCCCCTCATCGTTGCCAGCCGCAAGCCTTTCATTGGTGACGCGCACGAGTTCATCAATCGGTACTGCTTGTGTCTTTGCCGGATCGCGATGCTCGCGGTTGTCTTCGATATCTCCCATCAGATGCTGGATTTCGCACTCGTCCTGCAACACGGTGGTCTCGGCAAATGCGGTGGCGATGGCGTCCGCATCGATGAACTTGCCGCCTTCGGACTGGAAACGCACGCGCTTGGGTTCACTGTAATAATGCGATTCGGATAACGCTCGACAATCTCGTGTGCCAGCACACGGGTCTCCTCATCGCCAAACACTGCGGCGAAACGACGCAACTGTTTGGCGATCTGCTGGTATGTGCTGCGGCGTGCTGCCAGCGAATCACTGGTTCCACGTTCCACCGTGAACCGGAACACGGGCGTGCCCATTGTGCCGTATGGCATCGCGTCGAGGATTATCGATTTTGCCGATTCGGGGTGTTCGATGGCGATGGTGCGCAGCAACGGTAGCGGCGGGTAATCGACCATGACGCAATAGGTCAGGGCCGCGTCCGAAAGCCGCTCGTCCACGATGAGCTTCTCGTAAGCGGTATTGTGCCAACTGCTGTGACGTTGTGTGCCGCCCTTGGTGGTCATCTCCGGTTGATACTTGATACGGTCGATGACGTTTCGTGCGCAATCTCGGGCCAGTCCAATAGCCACTTCATGCCATTCATTCGCGCTAAGGCCTTTGTATACGCGCAGCAGATTGCGAAGCTTACTCACGTAATGGGTATCGTATCTGTCGTTGCAGAAAAGAATGTAGTACCGGTACACATTGGCGAGCAGACCGACGTCATTGAGCCCCTCGTCGGCGCAGCATTCCATGATGGTGTGCCATCCATGGGGTAGCAGATCCGGCAGCAGACCGTTACGGCTGACATCGATGTCGGCATCTTCCATATCCCGGCTCGACAGAAGGAAACGTTGTGCGAGTATATATATGGAGCGCAAGCGCCCTTCATGAATCATGCTCGCAGCGTTCATCAGCGTGAGGGCCATTGACTCCGGATGGTCTTTCAGAAGCTGTTCGCGGCCAGCGTCATCGTTGGACAGAACATACAGATCGTAGGCGTTCATCAGCAGTGAACAACTGCAATACGTGCAACGATTCATCCGAAATGAAGTCGGTTTCGTCGTCTACTTCGCTCGCATCCTCGTTATCCGCGTCCTCGTCGTCCTCGTCACTTTCGTCGTCCTCTTCGCTGAACGAGTACTCCAGATTGCGCGTTATCGCGTTCTCGATTACGTCATAGGCCCACATGCGTTTGTCATCATATCGAGCGAAAGCGAGCGCGCTGGAAATCAGCAACATACTGTTCAATGGTCCCCATTGCCGCATGTCCCTGTCGTTCGCGGCCTGCGCAATGGTGTTCAGTGCTTTGCCCGCGGTAGGGGAGTCGGCGAATTCCGCCACATTCTCCATATAGCATCGCACGCGCATCGCCAGATCATCCATAAGCGTGAGCAAAGGCTCGGAATTAGTGTTGTCCTCTGCCGAGGCGTGCCTTCGAACATGACCTCGAATTGAGCCAACGCTGGCTTTTGCGGAACAACCATACTGCTGATTGTGGCGGGTGGAGTGTTACTCGCCGCTAACCGTTCCCAATACGCCCGAATTGCGCCGAACGAATACACCACGATGGCCACCCAAATGACCGCAAATGCCGCGTAGCCCTGCGGGCGAATTGGCTCGTGCAGCAGGAGCACGGCCACGCAGAATTGGATCAGCGGGTTGAGATACTGGATGAAGCTCACGGTCAGGTAATGGCTGTGCTGCACGCCGTACGCGAACGTGACCAGCGGTATCGCGGTGGCCAGGCCGGAGAACGTCAGCAGTAGTGCGACCGGCCACGTTAGCGGTGCGGGCAACCCGAGTCGCGGTTGGAATGCGAGCCATAGCAAAGCCAACAGGATAACCGATTCGGTCTCGAACGTGGTGGCTTGCGCGGCGTCCAACGGCACGTAACGCTTCAACAATTCATACACGGAGAAGCTGGCGGCGAGTACGATCGCCATCCACGGGAACGTCGACGATTGCGCGGCGAACATGCCCACACCCGCCGCGGCAAGCTCCATCGCAAACAGTTTCTTGTTGTACCAAGGTGAGACGATGGCCCGATGATAGGCGCGGTAACGGCGAGTCGCCATCAGCAACGTAACCATGGTGATCAGCGTGGCGAGCAGCCGGTACGACAGCACGCTGATGGCATTCATGCTGGAAGCGCGCGCCAGTACAGCGGCAGCACGCCCCAGCCGATATTGGAAACAAGCAGAGCGACAATCCCATTCGCGTCTGCTCGACAGTACGAACCGAAGTCACGTCTCCCCACCATAGCGACTGATCACATGAGTGTCCCGCACCTAGTCACATGGCGTATTAGTCTTGCCGATGATGAGCAGTACCGGTTATTGTTCGAGTCTTTTCCACAGGACACGGAGATTGAACAGATGATTCGGCCTTTTCTGAGGGCGCGAATCAGATTCGTAATGCAGTGGTTTGCCCCAGACTCTGTTACGGTGATAATAACTTCATCGTTGATAGGGGAGTCTTCATGGCAGGCAATGGCAACACGGCATTTCGTTTCCGAGTCACTTTGCGCCTTGACGGGCGCGAATGCTGGCGGGAGATTCTGGTGCCGGCATCATTGACGTTCTTCGATTTGCATGCGGTATTGCAGGAATGCTTTATGTGGTACGGCGAGCATCTGTTCTGCTTCTGCGCCACATTCCCGGACGGGAAGCAGGTGCAAGTGGAAGAATTGTGGGGAGAAGAGCCCTCATACCATGAGGCGAAATACGAACAATATATGCCGGTGGAGCCGTTGCCGGAAGTTCGCATTGCTTCGGAAACCGAGCTGGGCGACGTATTTCCCAAGGCTCGTACCGCTCGCTATTACTACGATTATGGTGACGATTGGATCCATGATATCAAGCTGCTGCGTACCTACCGCAGCGTGCACGTTGCGGATCCTCAGCTTTGGGATGGGGCGGGGGATGCGCCTCCGGAGGATGTCGGCGGGGTGTATGGGTTCGAGCGGTTCCTTGATACCTTGGGCAATCCCGAAGATGAAGAACATGATGGCATGGTTGAGTGGGCCGAGGATCAGATGTGGGATCATTTCACGCTGAACCTCCATCGTGAGCGTCTGTTCCGTTGGCGCAAGCACCGTGACATGATGTTGCATGGGTGATGCTGAACAGAGGATAGCCAAACTGCATTAGGCTACTACGTCCCACACCGTAACGTATAACCAATTATTAGGAGGCCGTCATGACTGCCCATTTCAACGAGTTCGAAGAGGAGATGACCTCCCGCAGTCTGGAGAGGGCCTATGATTACGTGGACGAGCATAGGATCGATGGGTTAGAGGAAGTGTCGGCCGGACTATTCCACGCCGAAGTGCACGGTTCCGAACTCTACGATGTCGATATTCGACTTCGCGGCAACGATATCGTGTTCGCATCCTGCACCTGCCCCTACGACTATGACGGATACTGCAAGCATATTGGTGCGGTGCTCTTGACGTTGCGTGATTACAAACACGGCGGTAATCATCAGCAGAACGTGACATACGACATGACAAGCACAGAGCAGGGCGACTCTCGGCCGGACGTACCTGCCGTGGCAACTCATCTCGCCTCGAAACCTGAAGTGTTCAATCGAGTGCTGCAACACATTCGAGAACGAGTGGAACTGCGCAACTCAGAACGGTGGACGCCCGCTCAGCATTTCTATCTGGTTTGGAATCAGGACGAAATCAATGCCATCGTGACTACGAATCCGGCAATCGCGAGCGGCATGGAACCATTGATGCCTGAAAGCACCGTGGATCGCGTCATGGAATCTCCCATGCGGCGACATCTCCGCAAGGACTACGGCTGGAAATTCGAATGGGGAGATGCCGCCATAAACGGCGTGATGGCCGTATTTGAAGAAGCGGAACAATCGAACGACTATCCGCTGGCTATGAGACGCATGTGCGCGGCCTTGCGAAAAACAGTGTGGTTTGCGGGACAGGTCGATGACGAAGAGGGTGCGCTACAGGCATACATCGAACAGCTCAATGATCGGATCCTCGCTTATACGTATGCCGCAGCACCGGTTGCCACAGACGAGCAAGCGCAGCAGATGCTGATTGCAGTGTTGGGATTCATACGTGATACCCCTATGATCGAGATGCTGTTTTGGCCGCACACGCCGCTGGAATGCGTCATCCCATTCGCGGATATTCACGCACGAGGCACGGCGGACATAAAGCAGATGGAGCATCAGCCCCGCGAGATTGGCACGACCTCGTTCATGTGCCGCGCCTATGCGCAGTCCACATTGAATGTTGCCCAACAATTCCTTCATGACAAGAGAGGGGATTCCATTGACGGCCATCGAACGAACCTGACCGATTACGATTGGCGAGCTGCACAGGACTATCTGTTGAAACTCCGTCATGACTTTCTGCTGTACGGCGGCGACGCGATCAGTGCCGATGAGCTACTGTCCAAAAACACGGACGTGGCCGAATGCAGATTTGCCGTCATCGCACGCAAATTCCTGGACGGGGATTATGCCGGGGCCGCCGCTTTCTTGGAACAGACTTACGATTGGGATGCCGCGCAAAAGCATGCGGGGTATTGGGAGCTCACCGCTCAACTGCCGCATGGCGAGCTTATCATGCTGGAGGCCTGCTATGAACGACTGAACGATGAGAACGGCATCAGACGATTATATGAGTACTACGTCGCTCACAGTGATTCAGTGGCGGACGAACGTTGCATTCCCATCCTCAAATCGATGGTCGGCAAATCGGGCTGGCCTCAAAGCGTTCAGAACATCCTGCGCAACTTTCATGAGCATGATTTCGGTGGGAGGGTCCTTGCACGACTCATGACTGAAGAGCGCCTATCCGATGAGGCCTTGACCTTAGCCGGGCAGCGGCCGGAACTCCTGCGTGATTTGCTCAAGCCCATCAGCCTCAATCACAGCGCGGAAGCAGAACGACTGATCAGAAAGCAGCTGCCGCTGGATCGCGATCTGCAACAGGGAAATCGCAACGAATACCGATTCGTTGCCATGTGGATCGAGCAATATCGCAACGTTTTCGGACTCGACCAGGCCAAGGCTCTCGCCAAGGAGATCATGGCAAAGTACCCGAGACGGTATGCGCTCAAAGAAGAAATCGGACGCGTGCTTCAGTAACTTACTGATGCCAAAACATTCCAACACCACTCCGGCGATGCCCGCCACCGCGGCCACAAGAATGCACGCAATACCGAATACGCGCAGCGCGCCGCCTTTGACCTGCGCATTCGGGCGGAAGAAAATACACCACCAAATCAGATACAGCACTGCACACACCAGAAGCAGCACATGGCCCCATATCAGCTGCCGCGAACCGCTAAATCTGACGATTTCGCCGAGTCCACCGGCCCTATTAAGTCCCTCAACTCCATCAATCGCCGTCTGGCCCATCACATCACGCTTTCATACACATTGCCGATTGACAGTCCTAGAATACAGTCTAGAACTGTCATGGCATGTTCGCGCAGATAGGGGCTCCAACAAAATTGGCTAAAAGAGAACTCGGCAACTTATAAAAAGGACGCGCCAGTGTGCCCTTACCGTTCAGCTCCGCTCACGAATGAAATCGAAGATCACGTCGAAGACCTGCTGGCTCCAGAAATCGTACTCATGTTCGGCGCCGTCGACCAGGACCAGTTGTGCGTCCACGCCGTGCTCGACCAGCCGGTCACGCATCTTGACGGACTGGTGGTAGGGGACCACGGTGTCGGCGGTGCCGTGCAACAGGAGCGTCGGCGGATACTGCCGGCCGTCCCGCACCTGCAGGTAGGGACTCATGTCAGCCGCACGCTGACGGACCTCGGCATTGATGCCGGTCTCATGGGTCGCGCCCACCACGGCCGCGAACGGGCCGAAATAATACAGCCGGAATAGATTGGTCTCATCGTCGAATGCGTCGACAGCTTCAAGCATGTCGGTGGGCGGGAAGCAACTGACCACGTACTTCACCGCATCGCTCTCATCGGCATTGGTGCCGTCCTCATACCGCGGATCGTCGGCGGTCAACCCCACCAGCAGCGACGTGTTGCCGCCGGACGACGTGCCGCAGATACCGAGACGTTCGGGGTCCACGTGCCATTGACGCGCGTTTGCCCTGAGATAGCGGATGGCTGCTTTGACGTCCTCGAGATATGCGGGGAACACGTCGTGGGGATCACTCGAGGCATCGCGATGATTCACCGTGGCCACCACGAAGCCTTCGCGGGCCAAAGCCGAGAGCTGCGGGATCTCGTAGTCGCGATGCGGCGTGGTCCAGGCGCTGCCTTGCACGAATACCACGGTGGGGTAGCGACGGTCATCGTCATCGCCGGTGGATTGTGGTGAGATGATATCCATCACCAGGTTATCGGCCCCGGTCTTGTACGCCACGTTGCGGGTCAGCGTGGCCAATCCGACGAGCATGGGATTGTGCGGAATATGGATGGCGCCGTCCGCACCAGTGACGTTTTCGGCGGCTTTGGACGAGTCGGTGGTCTGCATGGAATCCCCCCCTGGTTCTGTTGCGATACCGGACATCATACAGGGAATACGAGGCCGATAGTCGATGATTGCGCGATTACCGATACAACGCCAGAAACACGGAACAATCGGAGTCGCCTACACCCTGCCCGGACTGCCCAGCCTGACCGCCGGAATGATTGTGATTCCCGGCGGCAAGGAACGCCTGTATCTCATCCCTAGCTACCGCGAGCGCTGCATCCCGCGGATAGCCGTAAATCCCGGCGGAAATCAGCGGGAATGCGATGCTTCCGCAGCCGAGCGACACAGCAAGCTCCATCGAATTGCGATAACAGGCGCGCAGCAATTGTTCCTCACCGGCATCGCCGCCCTGCCAAATCGGGCCTGCGGTGTGAATCACGTATCGGGCGGACAACGCGAAGCCTGGTGTCGCTACCGCGCAACCGGTGAGAATAGGGGAAAATCGGTCACAGGCCTCCTGCATATCCCGAGCTCCCGCCGCACGGAAAATCGCGCCGCACACGCCGCCGCCCATCAACAACCGCGTATTCGCCGCGTTAACAATCGCATCTACCTGCATGGTGGTGATGTCCTGATGCACAATTCGCAGTGGCATGATTGCTATCCCTTTATTCTCTAGCACGACGGCATATCAAGCGACGGTGCTTGACCTGTCGGGCTAGCCGATGCGCTGCCATCGTCATGTTCACGGAACCAATCGATAACCTGCGCCTCGCTCACCGGCATCAAGTCCCATGCATCCAATCCGACGTTCAAAGCCTCCGGACGGGCCCCATCGGGCGAAAGCTGATGCGTGTGACCATACAACAGCTTGCGACCATCAAACGGCAACGCCTTGCCGCTGAACTTCGCCACATCATCGGGCCAACTGTATGCCAGATCCTCCCGATACGGGTAATGCGAAAGATTGACCGTACCGAGTCCCTCGATCTCAACCGTATCGTGCGGCTCCAAACTTTAGAACAGGTTGAGTGCGGGCCGATCTTCAAGCCACCAATCATCGTGATTGCCGATCACACCATGCAGATGCTTGCAATTGAGCGCTCGCAGGCAGTTCTTCAGATGGGTTAGCGATGTGCGAAAACCGATGTCGCCCAGAATCCACAACTCATCGTCCGGCCCGACCGTCGCATTGATATTGTCCACGATCGCTTTGTCGTGAGCATCTGTATCGGCTGCCGTGCGGAACGTCGGCCCCGAGTCCAGCGTCGTCTCCCTGGCCCAATCCTCAGCGGCTTTGCGACCATGAGAGCGGAGCACCTCGTCGTAATGAGTGCGGGCCGGATCAAACGTCGTGAATCCTCTCAGCACCGTGACCATCGGATGCCCAAAATGCGTGTCAGTGGTGAAATACTTCATCGTTGCCCCTCTACTATGGCAATCCTCGCCGTAACCAAAAATATTGTGTTAACCCCATCCTAGGCGCACATACTGTGAAAGGAACCGTGGAATGAAGCCGGCAAACGGACAGATGCCATCGCCGCTGTCGGTTCGTATTGCCATAATGAGGCGCATTGCAGGGGAACTCGCGAACACAACATAAGTCAAGCGAGTTGAGAAAGGCGCGAAGCCTGACCCTTGGAACCTGTTGGCCAACACCATCGAAGGGAGCAAATGATGACTTTTGACGCCGCTGCATTCGGCCCGATCACCCTGAACCACCTGCCGCCGTTCGCGCAACGACTGCGCGAGGCCGCCAACTTGGTCTGGGAGGAGGGATACCGGCAGCCGTTCCTGCGCGAGCTGGGCAACGGGACGCTCGATCGCGAGCGCTTCGCATTCTATCTGCTGCAGGACTACCGTTACCTGAACGATTACGCCAAGGTTCACGCCCTGGTCCTCACCAAGACCCAGGATCCCGAAGTCATGCGGTTCATGGCGGATGTGCAGAACGGCATCTTCAATGTGGAATCCGCCATGCATCGTAAATACATGGCGAGCTACGGCATCAGCGAGCAGGAG
>JAIJEI010000034.1 GCA_022739095.1 Bifidobacterium sp. | reverse complement strand
AGACCGGTGTCAAGAACCACAAGTTCTGGACCGAGCCCATCGAGGTCACCTTCGACAACTGGGACTACACCCCGCGTCAGTGGTGATTGACTAAGCAGAAAGCCCCTTCGTCAGAGGGGGCTTTACGCCGCTTTAGGGAGATAATTCTTAGGACGGTCTGAAAATTCCCCTCAGTCCGCTTCGCGGACAGCTCCCCTCAGGGCGGGGAGCCTAAGGTGAACAGAGAAAGGACGCGAATGCTTGAACAATTCGTGGCAGTGATGCCGGGCACCTTGGCCCCCGCATTGCTGGTGATGAGCCTGAGCGTTATGCTCACGGTCGGCGAGGGGCGAGATAAGCCGATAAGCTCGCATTGGCGTCTCATCGGTCTGACCGTTGGCCTTATCGCCGCCATCGTCTTCGCCGGCCTGCGCGCCTCGGCCGTGATCAACCAGCGCACGTTCGTCAACTATCCGGTGCTGTGGTGCGCGATCATTGCCGACATCCTCACCATCGTCGTGGTGGTGTTCGCACGCCGCATCACCACCAATTGGCAGCAGCACAAGGTGTTCATGCACATTGCGAACGCCGTCGCCGCCATCGACATCGCGCTCACCCTGTTCTACGCGCTGCCGGACGTGATCCTGCAGCTGACCATCTGGGTGGAGCCCGGCGACCCGATCTTCACGTCCGCCATGCTGCTGCGCGCGCTCGGCTTCGCGCTGGGCTTGGCCATGTCGATTATCGTGGCTGCGATCTTCCGCACGATGCGTTCGACCGCGGTGCGTGCCTCGTTCGCCGCCGCCGTGCTCGCGGTGCTGGTGATTCTGTTCGTCCAGCATTTCACCGGTGTCATGCAGATTCTGCAGGCACGCGGTTTCCCGATAGGCCACACGGGATTCGTGGCCCTCGCCTGGTCGATCAATCACAACGGCTGGATGATCATGGCCCAGGCGTTCGTGTTCCTGATTCCGGCCGTCGCCTCCGTGGTGGCCGGCTTCCGCATGCCGCTGACCGGCGCGAACGAAGCCATCGGCCGCAAGCACAAGGCGTTCCGCCGCCGCGCCGTGGCCTCCGCCGTCTGGAGCCTCGTGGCCATGATCGGCGTCACGCTGACCCTCACCGTCGGCGTCGCCGCGACCCATCAGACCATCACTCTTTCGCCGCCGGAAGCCTACTCGCTCAAGGACGGCGTGGCCACCATCCCCTTCAGCCAGGTCGAGGACGGCCACCTGCACCGCTTCGAATACAAGGCCAAGGACGGCACCGTCATGCGCTTCATCATCATCCGAAAGAACGGTGGCGCGTACGGCATCGGCCTGGACGCCTGCGAGAACTGCGGCGACGCCGGCTACTACGAGAAGGACGGCAAGATCATCTGCAAGAAGTGCGAGGTGGCCATCAACCTGGCGACCATCGGCTTCAAGGGTGGCTGCAACCCGATACCATTCCCGTACAAGACCGGCCACGGCAGGATCACCATTCAAACTACGGATCTGGACGCACTGAGCGCCCACTTCCAGTGAGTCAGGCAGGAGACAAGAATCATGTTCTTTCTGCGTATGATTACTCGCTCGTTCACCCGACAGCTGCGCCGGCGCCTGCTTATCGCGCTGACCGTATGCCTGTCGGCGACCGTGTCCGTATCGATGCTGGGCGTCGTGTTCGACGTGGGCGACAAGCTCAACGCTGAGCTGTCCACCTACGGTTCGAACATCACCGTGCAGCCTAAGGCGGACGCGGTCGTTTCCGACCTGTACAACACCGAGTCGGGCGGCGCGGCGTCCACCAGCGACCCGACCGCCTTTCTGAAGGAGTCGGACGCGGCCAAGATCAAGACGATCTTCTGGTCGTTCAACATCACCAACTTCGCGCCGCAGCTCAACATCCACGCCACGGTGAACGGCACCAATGTGCCGGTTGTCGGCACGTGGTTCAACAAGAACCTCAAGATCTCCACCGGCGAGACCACCGTCGTGGGCGTGGAAGGCATGCGCTCGTGGTGGCAGCTGGACGGCAAGTGGCCCAAGGATGATTCCGACCAGGGCGTGATCGGTAAGACGCTGGCCGCCGAACTCGGCGTGACCACCGGCGACACCATCACCCTCAACAAAACCACCGCCTCGGGCAAGAAGAACGAGCAGAAGATCAAGCTCACCGGCGTCTACGATTCCGGCGACGAGGACAACGGCTCGCTCTACATCGCCTCCTCCACGGCCCAGGTGCTCGCCGACCTGCCCGATTCGGTCGACAAAATCGAGGTCAAGGCCCTGACCACGCCGGAGAACGACCTGGCCCGTAAGGCCGCCGCGAACCCGGCCACGCTGAGCCAGGAGGAATGGGAGACCTGGTACTGCACCGCCTACCCGAGCTCGATCGCCTACCAGATCGAAGAGGTGATTCCGGGCGCGGTGGCCAAGCAGGTGCGTCAGGTGGCCGCGTTGCAGGGCAATGTGCTGCAAAAGACGCAGGCCGTGATGATTCTGATGACCGTGCTGAGCCTGATCGCCGCAGCCGTGGCCGTGGCCAACCTGATGGTCGCCTCGATTGGCGAGCGGTCGGGCGAGCTGGCGTTGCTCAAGGCGCTCGGCGCCACCGACGCCGCGGTATCCCGCCTGATGCTGGCCGAGACGGCGGCAATCTCGCTGCTAGGCGCGATTGTAGGCGCGCTGCTCGGTTCCGGCGTGGCCCAGCTGATAGGACGGGTGGTGTTCGGCTCCGGCATCACGATGCGGCCGATGGTGTTCGTGCTGGTGTTCGTATTGCTGGCCGTCACCGTGCTGCTGGCGTCCACCTCCTCGATTCGTTCGATTCTGAACCTCAAGCCCGCGGAGGTGCTCCATGGCCGCTGAGTTTATCTACGTAGGTGTGGAAGGAGGAAACCGATGACCAACACCGGTATGTTCTTCAGAATGCTGTTCAGTGCCGTGTTCCGCCGGCGTTCGCGCGCGGTGATGGCCGTGGTGGCGTCGCTGGTCGGCGCGGCCACGCTGTTCTGTCTGGCGATGATCTGCCTCGCCGTGCCGCAGCAGATGAACGAGGAGATGCGCGCGTACGGCGCGAACCTGATTGTCACGCCCACCGAATCAACCAATGCTGACGGCAAGGCCGGCATCGACAAGGCGATGGTTCAGCACACCACCGAAATGGTCGAGGCCAAGGGTTCCGCGAAATACGCCACCTACCGCTACGAGAACGTGCGCGTCAACGCCTCGCCGTACGTGATGGCCGGCGTGAACGCGGCGCAGGTCAAGAACCTCAACCATCACTGGGTGGTCGACGGCTCGTGGCCGACCGACGGCAAGGTGCTGGTCGGACGTGACATCGCCGACGCCATCGGCCTGAGAATCGGCTCCGCCATTACCATCGGCTACCGCGCCTCCGACAACGCCAGCACCGCTGGCACTTCGTCGAACTCCTCGATTGACCAGCAAACCAAAGACGGCCGCGTCTCCAGTGACATCATGGACACCTCCGGCACCGAATTCCGCGTGGCCGGCATCGTGGACACCGGTGGCAGCGAGGACTCGATCATCTACGCCACCGACGCCGACGTCAACAAGCTCACCGGCATCACGCGCGGCGTGGACGTCATCGAGTATTCGGCCGGCGCCAGCGACCTCGCAGGCCTGGTGTCCAGCATCAACGACATGACCTCCATGCACGTCAAGGCACAGCAGGTCACCAAGATCACCGCCTCCGACACCCGCATCATCACCATGCTGCAGACGCTGTTCTGGATCGTCTCGCTGGTGGTGCTGGTGCTGACGCTCGTCGGCGTCGGCACCACAATCAGCTCGATCGTCTCGCAGCGACGCAACGAGATCGGCCTGCGCAAGGCCCTCGGTGCCAGCTCGCGCGCCATCGGCACCGAGTTCTACATCGAATCGTCGCTCTACGGCCTGATCGGCGGTCTTATCGGCACCGCAATCGGCTACGGGCTCGCCAGCTGGCTGTGCGTGGCGGTGTTCGAACGCTCCATCGGATTCAACTGGTGGCTGGCGCTGATCTCCGTGCTGTTCAGCGCGCTGGTCGCCATCGTCGCCTCCATCCCGCCCGTCCACCGCGCCACCCGCATCGACCCCGCCGTCGTGCTTCGCGAAGAATAAAGAAAGAGAAACGTCATGCTACTTGAACTCGATTACATCTCGAAGATCTACGGCGATCTGCATGCCGTGGACGACCTCAACCTGACCGTGCCGGAAGGCGAATGGCTCGCCATCGTCGGCTCCTCCGGCTCCGGCAAGACCACGCTGATGAACATGATCGGCTGCATGGACACGCCCTCCAAGGGCTCCGTGAAGCTGGAAGGCCGCAAGCTGGAGGACCTGAACGCCACGCAGCTGGCCGACGTGCGCAAGAACCTCATCGGCCTGGTGTTCCAGAAGTTCTACCTGGTGCCGCACCTGACCGCCGTGGAAAACGTGATGGTGGCCCAGTACTACCATTCGGTGGTCGATGAGAAGCAGGCCATGGAGGCACTGGAAAAGGTCGGTCTGAAGGACCGCGCCCACCACCTGCCCGGCCAGCTCTCCGGCGGCGAGCAGCAGCGCGTGTGCGTGGCCCGCGCGCTGATCAACGACCCGAAGCTGATTCTGGCCGATGAGCCCACCGGTAACCTCGACGAGAAGAACGAGAAGATCGTGCTCGACCTGTTCCGCAAGCTGCACGAGCAGGGTACCACGATTATCGTGGTCACCCACGATGCGCTGGTCGCCAGCTGCGCGCAGCGCGAGATCATGCTCAACCACGGCGTGCTCGTCGGCGAGAAGTGGAATGACGAGGATGCGCGCAAGGCCTACGAGGCGGCCGGCGGCAAGCCCGCCTCCACGGGTGCACAGGTTGAGGGCGCGCAGAACGGCGAGACCGCCATTGGTTTTGCTGAGCCCACCAAGGCCGCGAAAACCGGCGGCGAGGAGTAGGTCATAGGATATTGAATATGACCGAAAAGAATACGTTGAAGAAATCCGCGACATTGGCGGCGGCCGGACTGGTCGTGGCCGGTGCGCTGCTGGCCGGGTGCGGCGAATCCAAGGCCACGCCGATGGATGATGCGTACGCCGGCAACTCGGGCGAGACCGAGAAGTCGCAGGAAGAGCAGTCGCAATCCCAGTCGAACGGCTCCGATAGCTCCGACGGCTCCGATTCCGGCTCGTCGCACAACGACCCGTCCACCACCACGTTCGACAAAAAGGACACCGTCAACTACAAGGACGGCAACTACTCGATCAACGGCCAGTACGGCCTGGTCGGCGAGGATTCCATCGACGTTCATCTGACCATCAAGGACGGCAACGTCGAGACCGTCAAAATCATTGGGCACCCGTTCACCACGATTTCCAAGAACCATCAGGACGACTTCGCCAAAGCCATTAACGGCGTGGTGGACGGCAAACCTCTGAAGGGACTCAAAGTGGACAAGGTCGCCGGTGCCAGCTGGACCTCCGACGCCTTCAACAAAGCCCTCGAAGTCGCCCGCCAGGAGGCCTCGATTCAGGAGTAAGACCGCTACTTCAGCAATGCTGGCCACAGCAGATCGGCCATGCGGGCGGCCCAGGCGGTGTCGTCGTCCATCGCTTTGCCCTCGATGGCCTCATACGCCACCAAAGACCCGATAATTGTGGACAACAGCAGCTTCTCGTCAACGTCCTCGCGAAACACGCCCTGCGCGACTCCCTGCTCGAGGAACGCCCCCACATGCTCCAGCCACGGGGTCACCACCTGGTCGACGATGTGCTGGAAGAACTCGGCCTCACTGGACAATACAATGCCCACGCGCTTGACGTCGATGTCGTTGTCGCGCACCCAATCGACCAATCGCTGCAATAGTTGCGTGAAATGCTCGCGTGTGGGGCTGGGCACTGGGTCGGAATCCGGGATGGCCAGATACATCGCGCTGATCTCGCGCAGTAGCTCGTCGGCATTATGGTATCGGCGGTAAATCGTGGTTTTGGCCACACCGGAGCGCCGGGCCACCTCCTCGATGGTCACGCCGCTGATGCCGCGGTCCACCGCAATCTGCAGCGTGGCTCGCATGAGCTTGCGATCCGTCGCCTCGCGCGTGCGCTCACCGCGCGGTGTCGCCGTCGTGTCTGTCATCTCCGTCATCTCTTCTCTCCGAAATATGCTCCCGTACGCTCCCGTTGGCGGGAGCTGGCTGGCAAAGCCAGACTGAGGGTGGTAAGTCCATGCCGTTTGTAGGCGACTCCCGGATAATACCTACTAGCTCAGCACTTTGGTGCTCTCGACTTTGGCCACATACCACTGGTTGAACCGCACCAGTGGCTTCCTGAGCAACAGCCCAAGCAACAGCAGCGGCGGCACGAACGCCAGCAGCATTCCGGCGGCCCGCCAGTAATCCATGTCGTAGATGCCGGCGATGGCCGCACGCATCATCGTCACCGCATGGGTGAGCGGCAAGAACGGACTGACTTTGGCGATGAAGTCGGGCAACATCTGCACCGGGTAGGCAGCGTTCGCACCCGAAATCTGCACGATGAGCATAAGCACGCCGATTGCCTTACCCACATTGCCGAAACTCACCACCATCGTATAGGTGAAGAACGAGAACACCAGCGAGGCCAGCCATCCAGACAACATAAACAGCAGCGGATGCACGGCCTGCACGCGCAGGAACAGCAGATCGCCGCCGAGCGACACCGTGGATTGCAGCAACGCAATCAGCGCGAACACCCCGTAATGCCCAAGGAAGAGCCGATGCGGTCGCGGATCGCCCAATGCTTTGCGCGTTCGGCGAGACACGGTGGTTTTCAGCGTCACCACCATCAGCAGCGCGCCCACCCACAATGGCAGCAGTGTGTAGAACGGTGCCATCGACGAACCGAAATTCGCCACCGGGAATACGGCCTTGCGCCTGAGCTGCACCGGCGCGGCCAACGTACTGGCCAGCGTTTCGGGATCATTGCCCAGCACCTCTTTGACCATGCTCATGTCGCCACTGTTTAGTGCGTCGCTCAGTGTGCTGTTGAACGAAGCCAGTTCGGCACCGGCGGAACGCAGTTTGCCAGACACCTTGTCCAACGTGGTGCGAGCGTCGCCGAGCATGTCGCTGGCGTCGTCGGACGTCCCTTTCAGGTCGCTGAGCGTGGAGTCCAACTGGGTGGCGCCAGAACTCAGTATGCCGGAGGCGTCAGAGACGGTGGACGACAGGGAGTCGATTTGCGGTTTCACCGTGGCCGAGAAATCCGACTTGATATTGGCGATACTGTTCTGCGCTTGATCGGCCAGATCCTTGACCTGCGCATGCTGATCCTGCGCGTCCTGATTACCTTGGCGAATATCGGTCGCCGCTGTATTCAGCGCTTGCCGCAGCCTGTTTTGCCGTGCGATTGAACGGTCAATCGCCGTGATGATGGATGAGTCGTTGCCCAGTATGCCGGCCAACGTGTTGCGAATATCGGTGTATTTCTCCGTCTGCTTGCCAATGGCCGTGGCTTGACGGTCCAATTCGTCGGCGGCCGTGGTGGCACCATCATTCGCGTCGGAATACAGCTTGTCTATGGAAGCGGACACCGCGCCGAAACTGGAGGCGCTCGCGTCCAGTGCGCTGCTCATCGCGTCGGTGGCGGTGCCCAGGGCTCCGGCCACGTCGGTGACTCCCTGCTTGGCGCTGGCGAGATCCTTGCCTCCTTGTCTGGCGGCAGAGGAAACCTGAGTAATCAGCGAGTTCGAGGTGTCGAGCAAGGCGCCGGCCGTATCGGTCAATGCGCTGTATGTGCCAAGCAGATCCGCCGTATCGTCAAGCTGTGTGGCGATATTGGCGATGTTGGCGTTGAAGGTATTCAGTTGCTCCTTGGCCTCGGGCTTGGACAGCTGATCGGCCAGCGAAGACGCGATTTCCAGCCCTGCCGAAGTGATGGTCTTGGCGAACGTGGTGTTGATTTCCGCCGCCACCTCGTCCGTGCCTTCGTTGAGCAGATTCGGTGCCAGTGCGTTCTTCTTCTCGTTGCGGTAATAGGTCAGTTCGGCATGCTGCACATCGTCGGAGAAGAAGGTCATCATGTCTTTGCTGAACGACTTCGGAATTACGATGGCCGCGTAGTATTTGCCGGATCGTGCGCCCTCGACGGCATCGGCTTTGGACGTGATCGTCCAATCGAGCTGACTGTTGGCGCGCAGCGCGTTCACCACTTGATCGCCGACCGTGACTTTCACCGGGATCAGGTCGGAACGATACCCCTCATCCACATTCGCCACCGCGAATTTCAGGTTCTTCATATTCGAGAACGGGTCCCAGCATGCGGCCACGTTGAACCAGGTGAACAGGCCGGGAATCATCACCAAGCCGATCACGATGATGATGGAGACCACGTTGCTGGTCAGGCGTTTGATGTCGCCGGTAAACAGTTTCCACATGGTGTTCATCGTGCGTGCCTGCCTTCCTTGGTCGGCGGAATAGTGGGGATGATTGCGGTAACGGCGGCGCTCGGGTCCGCTTCTTCGTGGCGTTCGGCGGAGGTGTCGCGACGCTTGGCCTTATGCCCGTACAACATGGCGCGGATCGACTCGTCGGAGAGGTTGCCAAGCTCGGTTTGGCGACGGATGGAATCGCGCATGAATTCCACGACCATCAGGAAGCCCATGATGATGAGCACCCATGCCAGCCATGTGCCCATGACCACGATTTTCTCGCTGGTGGTCAGCGCAAACACGATAATGAGCGCGGCCGGCACCACGAATCCGGCGATAAGCGCACCCAGCAGCAGCCGGGGATAACGGTAGGCGAATTTGGCGGCCCGACGTTCGATGGCATGATGGTATTCGTCGCGGTCGGCCAGTGCCGCAATGGCCTGAGTGACACGGTATTCGCTGCCGGGCAGGTGTACCGGCTCGCCGATAATCATGTCGCTTTCCTTGATTTCCCGCGCGAACAGGCGGTTGAGATTGGCCAGTTTCGGCCGGGCGCCGAGGCCAAGCGCAAAGGCCAGAACCGCGAAAATCAGCAATTTGCCGATATAGGCGAACCAGTGGCCGTCGTAGAAGCCGCCGATGGTTTCACGCATTGCGTCAATCGAATAGGTGAACGGCAGCAGTGGGTAGATGGCGCGGAAGAATGCGGGCATCATTTCAATCGGGTACAGGCCGGAGGCGCCCGGCACCTGCAGAATGACCAGCGCCACGCACACGCCCTTGCCCACGTGCATGAACGTGGTGGAGAGGGCGAAAATCACCGACATATACACCAGTGAGGTGATGACGCAGGTGAGCAGAAACACTGGGGCGCTCGCGCATTGAATGCCGATGACAAGATCGCCGATGGCCGTGACCAGGCCTTGGACGGCAGCCAGTGTGGCCAGCAGCAGGAAGCGACCGAGATAGCCTTGGGTTGGCGTGAGATCGTCGATGCCCTCGTCGTCGGTTTCAAGTTTGGGAATGACCACGAGCACGAACGCGCCCACCCACAAAGACAGGGTGGTGAACAGCGGCGACATGCCGGAACCATAGGAGGCGACCGGGTAGGCGGCCCGTTCGCTGATAACAGTGGGGGAGAGCATGAAGTCGGCGATTGTGGCGGCATCTAGCTTGCCGTCGGTGCCGATCAGGGAGCTGAGTGAACTGGAGATGCTCAGGGCTTTGATGTCGGTGGCCAGCGTATCGAGTTTGGTTTGCACGCCGGCTAGTGCCTTATCGGTATCGTGCAACGCGGTCACCGTGGTGGAGGCGGCTTTGTTGAGTTGATCGAGGGTGCTCTTCGACTGATCGATGAGTGAGCCTTGCGACGTGATGCCGGTCGACAGAGTGCTGGCGGTCGAGCTGAGGGTGTTGAGTCCGGTGTTGAGCTGAGGGATGGCGCCGGAGGTGATGGTGCCGCGAGCGGTATTGGCCTCGCGCACCGTGGTTTGAGTGGCGGTATTGAGATGCTGCGCCAATCCGGCGGTATCTGTGGAGGCATTGCCGATAGTGGTGTTCAGGCTATCGAGGTTGCCCAGTGCGTCGGCCAGCTCGCTATTGCGGCTTTCCAATGTGGCAATGGCGGATTGCAGCGGTTCTCGATTGGCGTTCGGCAGCCCTTTGAGTTGGTCGATGATGTCGGCGTTCGCTTGGTTGATGTCTTCCGCTGTATTGATCAGTCCGCCTACCTGCTGATTGGCGGCGCTGATGGTTCCGGTTACCGTGCCCACGCTTTGGTTGGCCTGTGCTGCGGCTTGGCTCAGCAGGCTTGAGCCTTGGTCAAGCGCTTCGGACGTGGAGGTGACGAAGCCGTTCAGACTGGTCTGGGTAGTGCCGATCAGGGTGGAGACGCCGGCCAGACCTTCTGCAGTGTCGATGCCAAGTGTGCGCGCGTCGTCCAGCGCCTGACGTGCGGTGCGTGTCTGCTCTGGGGTATCGGTGAGTTTGGTGGTGAGCTTGGCGATGGTGCTGCGTGTGTGCTGCACGTCGCCGGAGGCCTCGGCAAGGGCCGTGAGGGCCTTGGCTTTGGTGGTGTCTTCGGTGCTGATGACTTTGCCGCCAACTGTATTGATGACTTCGGTAAGTACTTCGGATACGGTGGAGACGAATGTGGAATTGACCGTGCGGTCCACAGTGGACGCGCCGACGTCGGTGACTTTGGGGGCGATGGCGCTGGCTTTTTCGTTGACGTAATACTCCAGAGTGGGTCGACTCTTGCCGCCGGTCACCACGCCGGCGAGATCGTCGGAAAAGTCTTTGGGGATGATGATGGCTGCGTATGCCTTGCCGGATTCCACCTGGTCCATGGCCTCGGCTTCGGTGACGAAGGTCCAGCCGAGCTGGTCATTGCTCTTCATCTGCTTGACGATTTGATCGCCGAGGTTTTGCTTGCCGATGAGCGCGTTGTCGGTGCCGTCGTCATTGTTGGCGATGACGACGGTGATGCCTTTGGTATTGCCGTACGGGTCCCAGAAGCCGACGATGTTGTACCACGAATACAGTGGCGGGATAAACACCATGCCGAACAGGATCACCCATGCGGCCGGCACCTTGAACAGGCGCAGGAAGTCGCGTCTGAGGACCTTGAAGATGTTGCCCACTGATACCCCCGGAGCTTGGTGTTGCTTGGTTGCTACGTTTTCCGTAGCGATACGTTAATCGTAGCGCTACGGTTGTTGTAGCGTAATACGGCTGCCGGAGATTAATGGGGTGATTGATGATGTTTTTGGCGGAATAACGCCGCTGCCCAGCGGCTTATCGTGCGTCGCTGGGCAGTGTGCCTAATTTTTTGTGGCTGGGGTGCTGTGTGGCTGGGGTGCTGTGTGGCTGGGTGTGCTGCGTGTGTTGGTGTGAGGCTGCCCTCCATCGGGCGGTAAAACTCCCATCGGGCGGTAATTACCCCATGGGGCGGTGAAATCCCCATGGGGCGGTGGCTTAAAATGGCTGTATTCCGCGGAATGCGGTTTTGAGCTAACCGCCCCATGGGGTAATTACCGCCTCATGAGAGAGCTGCCGCCCGCGCTTGCGGTGGGTGGCCGCGTCAGTCGTGTCGTTTGGCTTGATGGTTCTAGTACACCGTCGTTTTCGTAAGGCGGGCTTGGATGGAGTGAAAGGCGTTCTGGAACTTATTGACAAGATTTCTGGATGGTTTTTGGACGTTTTCTGAAAGTGGTAGCGGGCTCGGTGCCCGGCAATGTAGACAGACATGTACCGGCTGTCCATCAAGTTCGGCAAAACTGCAATCGGGTGATAGTGTAAGGGGACGCTATGTGGGGAGGAAACTATGGTTGAATTCAAGGACGATGGCACGGCCACTACCCTTGGCAAGCCGCGGGAGAACCGTGACGCCGAGTCCGCAGTCGTGGCCGATCTGGTGGCCGTCGAACTGGATGATGCCGGCCTGAACCTGGACGCCAAGCGATTGCCGATTCTGGCACGCATCTATGGCGCGGTCGTGCTGCTGGACGGACTTGCCACATTGCCGATTATGGTGATTTCCATCCTCTATACCGTGCGCGAGATTCTGGATGGTCATGTACACGTCGATGCGATGAGCCTGACCTTCATTCTGTCCGCGATCCACGCGGTGGTGCTGGTAGTCAGTGCCGCATGCCTGATTGTGTTCGGCGTGATGCTGCTGCGCAATCATCGCCGGTATGCCGCGCGCTGGACCTACGTGCTGATGCCGTTGACGTTGGCCGACGGCATGCTGTCGCTGGCTCTGAGCGGCCTTGGCTTCAACCTGCTGCTGCCGCTGATTCAGATGATTATTCTCGTCGTGATTTCGGTGACCGCCGATCCCTCCCTGAGCGAGGAACGCCGTCTGCAGCGCGCGCTCAAACGCATGGACGATCGCGATGATTATGAATCGGCGGTGGCGGCCGGCATGCTGGGCCGCGACCAATCCGGCAAGGGCTATATTGCACTGGACTTCTTCAATATCTTCTGGTTGTTCACCATCGCCTCGGTGGGCGGCCTGATTGTGGAGACGATCTACCATATGGCGCTGTATGACGGTGAACTTCAGGACCGAGCGGGTTTGCTGTGGGGCCCGTTCTCGCCGATTTACGGCTGTGGTGCGGTATTGGTAACCGTGTGCCTGAATCGCCTGTGGAAGGCGAATCCGTTCTTGATCTTCTGCGCTTCGGCGGTGATCGGCGGCGCGTTCGAATACTGCACCAGCTGGTTCATGGAAGTGGCGTTCGGTATTACCGCGTGGGATTACACCGGCCGTTGGCTGTCCATCGACGGACGTACTTCGGGCCAATTCATGTTCTTCTGGGGACTGCTTGGTGTGGTGTGGGTCAAGTGGCTGTTGCCGCGACTGCTGGCTCTGATTAATCGCATTCCGTGGAAAGTACGGTATTCGCTGACTGCGGTATGCACGGTGCTGATGGTGATCGACATTGCCTTCACACTGATGGCCTTGGATTGCTGGTATGGGCGTATGGCCGGCCAGCCGCAGGATTCACCGGTCGCGATGTGGTTCAGCGAACGCTACAGCGACGCTTACATGGCCAATCGCTTCCAGACCATGCATATCGACCCTTCCAAGGCCGGGCGTATGTGAATGGCTGGCAAGTAATTACGCTTCGCGGGCGGAAGGTGCGTAGAGCCTAAGACAGCCCTCGCGTGTGGGTGGTAAGCGGGATACACTTTCAAGCGTTGAAGGAGTGATTCCCTCCGCTGATGCGCTGTTTTGTGACGCGCGTGATGACGATGGGACAATCAAACGAAAGGCAAGGCACATGGCCGCAGCTACAGCAAACATTGGTGTGATTGGACTGGCCGCGATGGGCTCCAATCTGGCGCGTAATCTTGCGCACCATGGCAACACGGTGGCGTTGTTCAACCGTCACTACTCGCGTACCGAGAAGCTCATGAACGAGCATGGTACCGAAGGCAACTTCGTGCCGGCCGAAACGCTCGAGGAATTCGCCGCGTCCCTGAAGCGCCCGCGTACCGCCATCATCATGGTCAAGGCCGGTGCTCCGACCGACGCGACCATCGCGCGGCTGGAAGAGGTGTTCGAACCAGGCGACATCATCGTCGACGGCGGCAACTCCTTCTTCAAGGACACCATCAAGCGTGAGAAGGAAGTGCGAGCCAAGGGCTTCCACTTCGTGGGCTGCGGCGTGTCCGGTGGCGAGGAAGGCGCGCTCAACGGCCCGTCTCTGATGCCCGGTGGTACTGCGGAATCCTGGAAGACCTTGGGCCCGATTCTTCAGTCCATCGCCGCCAAGGTGAACGGCGAACCGTGCGTGACCCATATCGGTACCGATGGTGCCGGCCACTTTGTCAAGATGGTGCACAACGGCATTGAGTATGCCGATATGCAGGTGATCGGTGAGGCGTATGACATTCTGCGCCGTGGACTCGGCATGGACGCCGAGGAGATCGGCGACGTGTTCGATGAGTGGAACAAGGGCGATCTTGATTCCTACCTGATCGAGATCACCGCTGAGATTCTGCACCACAAGGATGCCGAAACCGGCAAGCCGTTCGTGGACGTGGTCGTGGATCACGCCGGCATGAAGGGTACTGGTACTTGGACCGTGCAGACCGGTCTGGAATTTGGTTCTCCTGTGGCTGCCATCGGTGAGGCTGTGTTCGCTCGTGCACTGTCTTCGCACGGTGAGCTGCGTGAAGACGCTCAGAAGGAAGGTCTGGCTGGCCCGAACAAGACCATCGATCTGGCCGGAGAGGACAAGGCCGCGTTCGTCGAGGACGTGCGCAAGGCTCTGTTCGCTTCCAAGGTCGTGGCCTATGCTCAGGGCCTGAACGAGATTCAGGACGGTGCCAAGGAATACGGCTGGGATATCAACCTGTCCGAAGTGGCCCGC